>CAZNNJ010000005.1:22224-25671 GCA_964574305.1 uncultured Rhodospirillales bacterium
GCTTTCGTCGCCTACCGGCCCGCAGTACCAACCATCGCGCCGAAAACGCGGTTGACGATTGGAGTTATCCGAATCTTGCGCGTCCTTTAGGCGACGATTTCGGTGATGGTCTTCGACGTCTGCATGGAGTCGGTGCCCCAGCTCGACACCGGAACGCCCATCGCCTGCTGCAGGGTCAGGCCGACGCGGCTGGTCGGTTCGCCCTGGGCGGCGATGTGCAGGCCGGTCTTGATCCGGCCGTTGCCGCCGCCCAGCGTCAGCATCGGCATGTTCTCAAGCCCGTGCAGCTTGGCATAGCCGAGGTCGGTTGCGGTCATGATCACGCAACGGTCGAGCAAGGTCTTGTCGCCTTCCTTGATGCCGTCCAGCGTCGAGGCATAGAAGGCGAGCTGGGTCATGATCTCGTTGAAGAACCACGCCAAGGTCGGCTGATAGCCGAGCGCGGCGTCGACCGGCTCCTCATGGCTGAACTCATGATGGGTCTGGGTGCCGCCGGCACGCCGCAGCGACGAGGTCGCGTCGGAGAAGGCGACATTGACCACCTGGGTCTGGCCACAGGCCAGCGCATGGGCCAGCAGGCCTGCGAACAGCCTGTGGTTGTTCTTGACGATCTCGATCTCGGTGCCGACCGGGGTCTCATCGATCTTGCCCGGCACGGTGCAGGCGGCCAGCGGCGCCGGCTTCTGCGCCTGAAGCTCGAGCTGCTGCTCAAGGCCGCGCAGCGAGGTGAAATACTCGTCGAGCCGGGCCTTGTCGGCCGTGCCCAAGGTCTTCTCGAAGCTCTGGCGGTCGTCGGCGACGGCGGTCAGCGCGCTGCGGCGGACAAGGACCGCCGGATCGGGCTTGAAGTCGGCCGCGTTGGGATCGGTGAATTCCGGCCCGAAGATGCGGGTATAGAGCGCCGCCGGGGAGATTTCGCCCGGATTGACCACCGCGCCGCTGCGACGGCTCTGGCTGTGCGACGGGTTGCCGGCGCAGCAGACTTCCAGCGAGCGGAAGCGGGTGCGGGTGCCGATGACGTCGGCGATCAGCGTGTCGACGCTGGGCTTGTCGGCCACCATGCCGCGCGGCACGGTGCCGGTGAGCATGCCCTGGACGCCGGAGAAATGGACGCCGTTGGGCTTGCCGTCGAGGAAGGCCTTCATGCCCGAGAAGACGTTCATCTTCGCGGTATGGGCGGCGAGCGGCTGAAGCTCGGTATTCAACTGGTCCAGCTTGCCCGGCTTCGCCGGCTCCCAGCGGCCGGGGTTGAGGCCAAGGCCCCAGAACCAGGTGCCGAACACGACCGGCAGTTGCTGGCCGTCAGCCAGCGCCGTGCCGTTGGTGTTCATGAAGCAGTCCAGGAACGGCAGGCCGACCGAGACGGCGGCGCCACCCATCATGCCGCGCAGGACGCGGCGGCGATTCATAGTGCGATTGATCGGGATCATTTCGGGATCTCCTGAGATGCAAGTTTGGACGGCGCATCGATGGCGCCGGTCTGCTGCGGACTTACGCGGTAGAATTCGGGGCTAGTGGCGATGCGGCGCAGCAAGGACGGGAAACGGTAGCCGTCGTCCTTGAAGCTGGCCTGAAGGGCCTTCACCCATTCGGTCTCGTCCTTGGCCGGCAGGCGGCCGAGCCCATAGGATGCGGCGCGGGTGACGACGCAGGCCGGGGCTGCGACATCGTCATGCACCGCTTTGGCGAGGCCCGCCGCGTCTGTGAACTTCATGCCGTCGAGCTCACCCGAACTGTCGATCGTCTCGCCATTCTCGCTGGCGCGCAGCGAGCCGCCGCTGTCGAATGCCTCGAGCCCCAGCCCGATCGGATCCATGATCTTGTGGCAGCCGGCGCAGGTCGCGTCGGTGGCATGGGCATGAAGCCGGGCGCGGGCGGTCTTGTATTGCGGGTTCTTGGTGTCCTGGACCAAGGTAAAGTTCACATTGGCCGGCGGGGTCGGAACCTTCTGGCACAGCAGGACCTCGCGCACCGCCTTGCCACGCAAGGTGGGTGAGCTGCGGCCCGGATGGGAATGCAGCGCGACGAAGGCCACCTGGGAGACGATGCCGGCCCGCGGATCGCCCTCGGGGAACTCGTAAGGCGACCAGTTGCCCGTCGGGGCCACCAGCGGAACCTGGTAGACCGAGGCCAGGACCGGCGACAGGAAGGTCTTGCGGGTGGTAAAGATGTCCCGGTAATCGCCCTTCTCCACCAGCAAGGTGTTGGTGATGGTGCGCAGGGTCTGTTCCTGTGCGTCCTTTGCCACCTTGGTGTTGAACTTCGGGAAGATCATCGAGTCCTTGGCCAGGGTCTCGAACTCGTCGAAGCCCAGCATGTCCGTGAAAAAGGCCCTGACACCGCCCTGGATGCGCGGCGAGGCGATCATCCGGTCGACCTGCTTGGCCAGCCCGCTTTCGGTATTGAGATCGCCCTTCTCGGCGGCGGCCAGCAATTCCGGATCGGGCGCCGCGTTCCACAGGAAGAAGCTGAGCTGCGACGCCTTGGAATAGGCCTCCATCCGGTACTGGCCGGCATGGTCGGTATCGGGCTCGGCGATTTCCTGGCGGAACAGGAATTTCGGCGATTCCAGCATGGTCGCCAGCGCGATGCCGAGGCCGGAATAGAAGTCCTTCAGGCCGACCGCCGAATCGTTGGCGACCTTGACGCGGGACTGCAGCTCTTCCTGGGTCAGCGGCCGGCGATAGAGCATCCGGCCGGTTTCGCTCAGGAACTTGCCGGCGCAGGCATCGTCCGGCTGCTTGGCATTGGCCGGCATGCACGGGATCAGCGTGTCGCGATGCGCCTCGCTGACCACCTGGGCGGCCACGTTGCGGGCGATCTTGTCATACTCTTCCAGGCCCGAGGCCGTGACCGACACCTGGGCGGAACCCATGGCGAGCAGCCCGTCGCGGCGGATATCCGGCTCGAACCGGCCGCCGACCTTGATCGACGGGCCGAACAGGTCCGAGACCACCTGGCGATACTGTTCCTGGCTGAGCCGCCGCGTCACGGCATCGCTGCCGGCCGGCTTGCTGTCGTCCGCCAGAAGGGCAGTGCTGCAAACCGTCAGCGTCAGCGCGACGGCGGCCAGGGCCTTTTTAACATGAGCCATTGTCAGCGAGCCTTCGTGCTGTCGGATTCGGCTTGCGCGGTGCGGTTCGAGGACGGCACGGCGAACGCGCGCACCGCCTCGATCTGATAGGCGCTGGAAATCTGCCGGTTCTGGCCGGTCTGCGGATCCGGGTCATGGTCGGCATTGCGCTTCAGCGCGTAATAGAGCGCCGGCAGGTTGATCGAGGCCGCATATTCCTTGATGTGGCCCTGGTCGGCGAAGCCGTAATAGATCGTCGCCCACGGCTGATAGCCGCCGACGAAGCCGCGCGCCGAGCCGTCGGCGGCGATCGTCATCTTCATATGCATCTTGGTGAAATGGATGTCGGGCTGGAGGTAGGGGTCCAGCACAAT
>CAZNNJ010000006.1:0-25001 GCA_964574305.1 uncultured Rhodospirillales bacterium
CGAAAGCCGTCGCTGCGAAGCTCGCCGCCGTCCCGGCCGCCCCCGGGCCCGCCGCGGCCGCGAAGCCGGCCGTCAAGCCGGCCGCGGCCGGGCAGGAAAAGCCGCCGCAGCATCCCGGCATCGGAAGCCAGCGCTTCATCGGCGTCCTGGCCCAGCAGATCGATCCGGCGGCCTATCTGGAAATCGGCACCCGCTCCGGCGAATCCCTGGACCGGACCGACTGCGACTGCATCTGCGTCGATCCGGAATTCAAGATCGAAACGGATGTGATCAAGAAGCGGCGAAGGTCATTTTTCTTCCAGATGACGTCCGACGCGTTCTTCGGATCGAATGACGTCAGACAGTTCTTCCCCGATGGGCCCGACCTGGCCTTCCTGGACGGAATGCATCAGTTCGAGTTCCTGCTGCGCGATTTCATCGCCACCGAGAAGTGCAGCCGGACGGACTCCGTCATCATCATGCGCGACTGCCTGCCGCTCAACCTTCAGCTCACCAGCCGCATCCGCAGGCCCGGGCCGTGGAGCGGCGATGTCTGGAAGATTCTTCCGATCCTGAAGCAATACCGGCCCGACATTAAGGTTCTGGCGTTCGACTGTCCGCCGACCGGCCTGATCGCCTGCACGGAGCTCGACCCAAGGTCGACCGTCCTGTCGGATGCCTATGACAGGATCGTCGCGGATTTTCTGAAGATCGACGAGATGCCCGCCGATCTCCACGCGCTCTTCCCGCTCCGCAACACGCGTTTCCTGCTCAATCATCCGCTGCAGCTCCGCAAGCTGCTCGGCCTGCCGGCACGTAATGTTGAGCGGGTCGAGCTGGAAGCGCTGTCGGCGGGCGAATAGGGCGGAGCCTGCCGATATGAGGCCGTGCCTTGCGGCTGTCGCGGTTCTCGCCGGTTTCGCGGTGCAATCTGTCCGCGCGGACACCGTGTCGGGCGCCGCGGCGCCCGACGTGTCCTACGGGCCTTATCCGATCCAGACCCTCCAGGTGTGCCAGCCCGACGACGGCAATGCCGGCCCTAGGGCAGCGACCTTGCTCATCCATGGCGGCGCCTGGGTCAGCGAGGGTCGGCGGATTCCGTGGTTCCAGTCGCTCTGCCGGAATCTCGCGGCGCGCGGCGTCGTCGTCTTCAATATCGACTACCGCCTGCTGCGTGTCGGGACGGGTGAGAATGCCTGGCCGGCGCAGCTCCAGGATGTCCAGCTCGCGATGCGCTGGGCGCGGGCCAACACACGGCAATACAATATCGACCCCAAGCGGATTTGTGCCTTTGGAACCTCGGCGGGCGGCAACCTGGCGGTCCTGCTGGGGATCGAGGGGGAGATAGTCCCGCCGCTCAAGGACGAGGACCCGCGGCACCAGACCGCGCTCTATCCCGACCGGTCGCCAAGGGCCGACTGCGTCGTCGATGTTTCGGGCCCGACCGATCTGACCAAGATGCCGCCGAACAGCGACAAGGTTCTGGCCGCGATGGCCGCCCCGCTCGCCGCGGGGGGTGGCCCGCCGCAGGGCCTGGCGGGGATATCGCCGATCAACCGGATCGGGCCCGGCAGCGGGCCGGTGCTGATCCTTTACGGCACGATCGACCGGGGCGTGCCGCCCGCCACCCAGGCGCAGCCGTTCTATCAGGCGCTGAAGGACAAGGGCGTCCCGGTGACGCTGCTCGAATATACCGGCCACCATGCGCTGGGCATGACCGCCCAGAGCGAGGTCGACCGCGCGCTGGATGCGGCGGCCGAGTTCATCAAGAAGCCCAACTGATGGCGTCCGCGCCTACTGCGCCGGCAGCTTCGGCCAGGCCCGCCAATAGGCCTGGGACTGGGTATTGGCCGTCACCCTGCCCGTTCCCGTGAACTCCGAGGGCGAGCGGTCGACGAAGAACAGATAACCGCCATTGTCGGTCGCCGTCGTGCCTTCGGTCAGCCTGTCCTGGTCGCCGTACCCGTCCATGAACAGGCGTCCCGACCATCCCCCGCCCTTGCGCGCGCCATCCTGGAACAGCGTCGCCAGCGCCACGATGTTGGGCGCCGGCTTCAGCCTTGTGCCGGACGGCTCCTGCGCGACATCGACCATCTTGAAGATGCTGTCGGCGCCGTTGCCGACAAAGATGACGTTGGCCGCCTGCGGCCAGGCCGCCGCGTTCCGGTTCACCAACGCCGCCAGGTCGCTGAAGCCCAGCCCGGCCTTGGGATCGTTCAGGTAATCGGTCCAGTCGGCCGCCGTCAGGGTCTTGGGCTCGCAGTCGTGGCGGCGCGTCTGGCAATAGGAGACCGGTGTCGGCGCCGTGCTCCAGTTGAACAGCTTGTAGCCGAAAGCGAAGGTGCCGGCCTGCTTCGCGATCAGGCCGAAGAAGTCGAGCGGACGGCCTGGGCGGCAGGTGAACTGGTAGCCTCCGCCCGGCTTATCGGCATTCTCCGGGCAGGTCGCCTTGTCGATGCCGTTGAACTGGTCGCCGAACCCGCCGCCCGTTGCGATCACGAGGCGCGATTTCAGCCAGTCGCGGGTCAGGCCGTTGATGCGGGCCGCCAGGTCCAGCGCGATCGGCAGCAGCTGGCTCATGTCCGTGTTCGTATGCTCGGTGAACATGATGCCGGCGAGCCAACGGTCCAGGTGGGCTTCGGTCGCCGCGTTCACGAAGTCCGCCATCGTCTGGGCATAGACCGTTTCGCTGGCCAGCCGCTTCTCGGTCGCCCGCCGGTTCGACGGGTCGGCGGCCGCGGGAAACCAGCGCCTCAGCACCACGATGAACTGCACATTGCCGCAGATCTGGCCGCTCGTCTTGAGAGCCTCCAGCCGCTTCAGGAATGCCAGCAGGATCTGGTCCTGCTGCGCCGGGGTGACGTCCTTCACGCCGTTCTTCGCGGTGATCCGCTCCTGGATGGATTTGTAGCGGGCCTGCTGCGCCGGCGTCCGCTCGAAGAACGGCAGCAGCGCGGCATCGGTATAGGCCTGCCAGTCGTCCGGGCCGATCTTCTGCTCGGCCGACAGGCGGTCGTTCGGCAGCAGCAGCAGCTCCGCCATGTTGACCCCGGCCTCCTCGATCTGGCGCATCCAGGTGGCAAGCTCCTGGTCCTGCATCGCCGGATGGACCGAAAGGGCGATGCTGCGCCCGGCCTTGGGATTGATCTGCACCCGGGTGACGATCCCGTGCACGGCATCCGGCAGGATCGGCTGAGGGTTGGCCGCCGGGCAGGACAAGGTCTTTCCCCCGGCCCCCTTGGCATATAACCCCGCCGGGGCGCACAGGACCGCCGCCGCGGCAACGCAGAGCGTCATCAGTGCGCGGCGCGGCCACATCGGGGCGTCAGGCCCGCTGAAGATAAAGCGTGTAGCGCCGCACGCCCGACTTGTTCGTGTGGAAATAGTCGTGCAGGCCCTCCCGCTCCTGGAAACGCGTCGGCTCCCAGGTCTCGTAGCGGACGGTGAGGTCCAGGCTGCGGGCCATCGAGGCCAGCGCCCCGCGCGACGCCACGCCGGCGAGGGAGGTCTTCGGATTGTCCGCATCGATCCTCACCCTGATGGCGCCCTCATCGCTGTCGACCAGGTTGGTGTCGACGATGATCAGCTTCGGTTCGAAAGCGGTCATCAGCTGAAGCAGCCGGCGATGGTCCATCACCTCGTAGAACACGCCCAGGCAAAGAACGACGTCGAAACGCTCGCCCTCGGCCAGCAGCTTGGGCAGGGCCTCGAACATATCGTCGCATATGAAGCGGGCACGCTCGCGCATCTGTCCGGTGATGAAGAAATGCGACCGGTCGATGAATTCCTGCCGCCTTTCGACACCCATCACGCTGGCGGCGCCGCATTCCAGCGCGGCAAAGCTGAAGCGGCCGTCATAGGAGCCGAGATCGAGCACGCGCGCCCCTTCGAACAGCTTGGCGTGAGGTTCGATGAAGGTCTGATACCGGGCATTGCAGCGCCGCCGCTCCTTGTCCGAATAGCCCAGCCCATTATCCTCGACGAAGCCTTTTTCGGGGGTAAAGATCATGCTGGCATTCTCCTCGGGGCTGTGCGCTGCTGCCGCGGGCAAGGGTTGGGCGACCCCTTCCGGCGCCGCGTAACCGACCTGCGCCAGGGCGGCCCGCACGGCGTCCAGGTTGGGTACGAATTGCAGGATGTTTCCGGTGTTCTGGCCGCCGGCAAAAATCTTCTTCTCGATATCCGCCTGATGGGCAGCGATGGTTTCGGGCGAGAAATCGAGAAACTGGAACAGCGCGTTCAGATGCTGCATCCGCGTTTCGCGGTCCCCGGTATAGATATCCTCGTACCAGACTTCCCGCCTGTCGACATCGAGCTGGCCTAAAACCTCGCGGATACGGTCGGTTGTCCGGTGGACATGCTCATAGGTGGCGACGATCTCGTCGACCGGGAGCGGCTGAAGCTTGCGCTTGCCGGCGGCGATGCCGGCATAGACCTGGGCCGCATAATCCTTGAACCAGGTGCCGTTCGCCTCGGCGATATATTTCGACACCAGCCGCGACAGCTCGTCCCGCCGCAGCAGCAGGATATGCCGGTAATCGGTCTTCGCCGCGGCCTGCAGGATCTTCACGTTCAGCGGCGTGCCGTGCAGCTCATAGCAATGCTTGATCAGGTAGCGTTCGTCGAGGATCGCCGTCAGCGCGCTCTGCAGCGTCGCCGGGTCCTTGCTCTCGGCCCAGTTGCGGGCGACGGCGGCGAACTGCCGGGGTTTGTTGACCCGCCAGTTGAAGGGCTCGTGTTCCGCGGCCTTATGCTCCGACATCTCCATCAGAAGCTCCGCCAGCGATGTTCCGCCCGTGCGCTGAACCGTCCAGATAAAGAAGGGATGCGACACCTTGGAACTCTCCGAACGAAGCCGATGCATGGGGTTGGCGGGCTGGCGAATTTCGGCCGTGAGGCCGAGAAAAGCAATGCCGGAAGGCGGCGGCAGGCTCGCGAAGCCGGCCTCGGCGCGACGGCATAAGGTCACATTGTAACGCCCTTTGTCCTGCAATCGCTTCATGCGAAGCCCTGGCTGGACAGAGCCTGGCCGCCGCCGCATTGTCCAGCCGCTGGGTCGAGGCTCATCGGGAGGCTGATTTGCGCCGCAGAACCTTTCTTGCTGCCGTTCCGCTGACCGCGCTGGCGACGGCGTCGCTGGCCCAGAACAAGCAAGCCGCGCCCGAGGCCGCCGATCTGCCCAAGTTCCAGCCGGACGGCGCCGAGAGCTTTCAGCGTCCCGACGTCCATGCCGGCGACCGGCCGGCCGGCGCCAGTTTTGCCTCCCGCTCGGCTGCGTTCGGCCTGTCGGGTGCCGCCGGCACGGCGCATCCGCTGGCGACGCTGACCGCCATAGAAATCCTCAAGAAGGGCGGTTCGGCGGCCGACGCGGCGGTGGCGGCCAATGCCTGCCTGGGCTTTCTGGAGCCGGTCAGCTCGGGCGTCGGCGGCGACTGCTATGCGATGATCTGGGACCCGAAGCAGGCCAAGGTGGTCGGGCTCGCCGGCTCCGGCCGCTCGCCGCAGGGGCTCAGCCTCGAGACGGTGCGGGCCAGGGCGGTGAACGGCGTGCTGCCCAAGGTCGGGGCGGTCACCGTCTCGACTCCGGGCGCGGTCGATGCCTGGTGGTCGCTGCATCAGCGCTACGGCAAGCTCAAATGGGCCGAGCTGTTCGAGCCGGCGATCCAACTCGCCGAAGGCGGTGTGCCGGTGCCGCAGATCATCGGTCATTACATCAAGCGCAACATGGAGATTTTCCTGCGCCCCGGCGCAGGCATCGAGGAGACGCAGAACGCCGCCCATGTCTGGATGCCGGGCGGCAAGGCGCCGGGCGAGGGCGACGTGTTCCGCAACCCGGACCTTGCAAAGACCTACCGCATGATCGCCGACGGCGGCCGCGACGCCTTCTATGCCGGGCCGATCGCTCATGCCGTCGACGCCTATTTCAAGCGCATCGGCGGCTGGCTGTCATATGACGACTTGGCGCGCCACCATTCCGAGTGGAACACGCCGCTGGTCACGACCTATCGCGGCGTAGAGGTCCACGGCATGGCCGCCAACACCCAGGGGCTGGCGACGCTCCAGATGCTGAACATCCTGGAGAATTTCGACCTGCGCGGCGCCGGCTTCCAGTCGGCCCTGTCGCTGCACCTCCAGGTCGAGGCCAAGCGCCTCGCCTATGAGGACCGAGCCCGCTACTACGCCGACCCCAATTTCTCCAAGGTGCCGGTCGCGTGGCTGAACTCGAAGGACTATGCCGCCCAGCGTGCCAAGCTGATCCGGCCGGACGAGATCCTGACCCCGGTCTATGCCGGCCAGGCGCCGAGCCACGGCGACACGACCTATTTCACCACGGCGGACAAGGATGGGATGATGGTGTCGATCATCCAGTCCAACTTCCGCGGGATGGGCTCTGGCCTGGTGTCGGACGCGCCGGGCAAGGCCAGCGACTGGAAGACGCTGGGCTTCATGTTCCAGGACCGGGGTGAGCTGTTCTCGCTTCAGGACGGCCATCCCAACATCTACGCGCCGGGCAAGCGGCCGTTCCAGACCATCATTCCCGGCTTCGCCACCAAGGGCGGCCAGCCTTGGATGAGCTTCGGCGTCATGGGCGGTGATATGCAGCCCCAGGGCCAGACCCAGATCGTGGTCAACCGCGTCGATTACGGCCTCGACACCCAGGCCGCCGGCGACAGCCCGCGCTGGCACCATGAAGGCTCGTCCCAGACGATGGGCGAGGATCTGCCAGGTCTTGGTCCGACCGGCTTGTTAAGGCTGGAAAGCGGCATCCCGGCTGCGACGCGTCAGGCGCTGATCGCGCTGGGCTGGCCGATGGGCGAATCCGATGGCGGCTTCGGCCGCTATGAGTGCATCGAGCATCGTATGAACGGCCAGGACCGGGTCTGGTCCGCCGCCAGCGAGATGCGCGCCGACGGGTTGGCGTTGGCTTACTAAAACATAGGAGAGGAGGATGGCGGGGGAACTCGAAGGCAAGCGGGCGCTGGTGACCGGCAGCAGCTCCGGCATCGGCGAGGCGATCGCCAAGCGGCTGGCGCGCGAGGGTGCGCGGCTGATCGTCCATGGCCGCAATACCGAGCGGGCCGAGCGTGTCGCGACTGAAATCCGCTCCGCCGGCGGCGAGGCGCATGTCGCCATCGGCGACCTGATGCTGGAGGATCAGGCTACGGCAGTGGCCGACACGGCCGAGGCCGCGCTGGGCGGGATCGATATACTGGTCAACAATGCCGGCGGCGAATCCGCCGGACACGGCCAGGCGGGCTTTTTCGATGCCAGGCCCGAGGAGTGGCTCAAGACCTATAACGGCAATGTCGTCTGCGCCATCCGCCTGATCCACCGTTTCGCCCCGGGCATGAAGGCGGCCGGCTGGGGCCGGATCATCCAGATCAGCAGCCTGGTTTCCCACCGCCCCAATCTGGTCATCCCGGACTATGCCGCGGCCAAGGCCGGCCTCAACAACATGACGGTCGGCCTGTCGCTGGCGCTGGCCGGCACCGGCGTCACGGTCAACTCGATCAGCCCGGGCGTCATCCTGACCAAGGGCGTGGAGGGCTGGTTCCGCAAGCTGTCGGAACAGTTTGGCTGGGGCGACGACTGGTCGGAGATCGAAAAGCGCGCCGTCGCCGCCCTCGCCCCCAACCATATCGGCCGCGCCGGCCGGCCCGAGGACGTCGCCCACGCGGTGATGTACCTGGCCAGCCCCGCCGGCCGCTTCGTCACCGGCACCGATATGCTGGTGAGCGGCGGCCCGGCTTAAGCGGCCCGCATCTCCGCCTTCTTCCGCGCGCGGAAGCCGTGCAGCAGCGGCTCGGTATAGCCGTTAGGCTGCGCGGTGCCCTCGAACACCAGCGCCCGCGCGGCCTGGAAGGCGAGACTGCCCGCCGGGTTCGGGGCCATCGGCTGGTAGAGCGGGTCGCCTGCATTCTGCCCGTCGACCTTGGCCGCCATGCGCAGGAACGCCCCGTCGACCTCGGCCGGCGCGCAGACGCCGTGCAGCAGCCAGTTGGCCAGGTGCTGGGATGAGATGCGCAGCGTCGCGCGGTCTTCCATCAGGCCGATATCGTGGATGTCCGGCACCTTGGAGCAGCCTATGCCCTGGTCGATCCAGCGCACGACATAGCCCAATATGCCCTGGGCGTTGTTCTCGATCTCCTCGCGCACCTCGGCCTCGGAGAAATTGCGGCCCAGCGCCAGCGGCACGGTCAGCAGCTCGCCTAAGGCCGGGGTCGGCTGGCCGGCCAGCTCGGTCTGGCGGGCGAAGACGTCGACCGCGTGATAATGGGTGGCGTGCAAGGTTGCCGCCGTCGGGCTCGGCACCCAGGCGGTGTTGGCGCCGGCCATCGGGTGGCCGATCTTGACCTCCAGCATCTCCGCCATCCGGTCGGGTGCCGCCCACATGCCCTTGCCGATCTGCGCCTTGCCGGACAGGCCGCAGGCGAGGCCGATCTGCACGTTGCGGCTCTCATAGGCCTTGATCCAGGCCGAGCTCTTCATCTCGCCCTTGCGGATCACCGGTCCGGCCTGCATCGAGGTATGCATTTCGTCGCCGGTGCGGTCCAGGAAGCCGGTGTTGATGAACACGATCCGGTCCTTCACAGCCTGGATGCAGGCGGCCAGGTTGGCCGAGGTCCGCCGCTCCTCGTCCATCACGCCGATCTTGATCGTATGGCGCTCCAGCGCCAGCAGGTCCTCGATCGCGTCGAACAGGCGGTTGCTGAACGCGGCCTCCTTCGGCCCGTGCATCTTGGGCTTCACGATATAGATCGAGCCCTCGCGGCTGTTGCGGAAGCGGCCGTTGCCTTTGAGATCGTGCAGCGCGATCAGGCTGGTGACGATGCCGTCGAGAATCCCCTCCGGTGCGTCGCCGCCATCGGCCAGCGTCACCGCCGGCGTGGTCATCAAGTGCCCGACATTGCGCACGAACAGCAGGCTGCGTCCGGGCAGGGTCAACGTGCCGCCGGCTGGCGCGGTATAGGTCCGGTCGGCCTCCAGGGCACGGACCATCGTCTTGCCGCCCTTGTCGAAGCTCGCCTCCAGGTCGCCTTTCATCAGGCCCAGCCAGTTCGCGTAGGCCTCGACCTTGTCGTCGGCATCGACCGCCGCGATCGAATCCTCCAGATCGACGATGGTGGTAAGCGCCGCTTCGAGAACGATGTCCGCGACGCCGGCCACATCGGTCTTGCCGATCGGATGGGTGCGGTCGATCTGGATCTCGATATGCAGGCCGTTGTGCTTCAGCAGGATCGCGCTGGGCGTTGCCGCATCGCCGCGATAGCCGGCGAAGGCCTCGGGCGTCTTCAGCGCCGGCCGCAGCGCGCCGCCCACGACCGAATAGCCGGCGACCGCCGCGTGGCCGCCCTCGGCCAGGGGCACGGCCTGATCCAGCAAGGCCTTCGCCTTCGCGATCACCAGGGCGCCGCGCGCCGGGTCGTAACCCCTGGCGGGCGTGCCGGACTGCGGAATGGCGTCGGTGCCGTAGAGGGCGTCGTACAGGCTGCCCCAGCGCGCATTGGCGGCGTTGAGCACGAAGCGCGCATTCAGCACCGGCACCACCAGCTGCGGCCCGGCGGTCGTCGCGATCTCCGCGTCGACTTTCCGCGGCGCAATGGTGAACGGCGCCGGTTCATCGGTGAGATAGCCGATCTCGCGCAGGAACGACTGATAGTCAGCCTGATCGATCGGCCGCCCGCGCCGCTCGGCGTGCCATTCGTCGATCCGGGTCTGGATCGTATCGCGCTCGGCCAGCAGGGAGCGGTTTTCCGGGGCGAAGCGGGCATAGATGTCGGCCATGCCGCGCCAGAAAGCGTCGGCGGCGATCCCCGTGCCGGGGAGCGCCTTGTCCTCAAGGAAGCGGACCAGCACCTCCGCGATCTGCAAGCCGGGTTTTTCGATCATTTCGCCAATTCCCAATTCCTAGCAACTTTTTAACCTACCGCGTGCTTGACTTCAGCACTAGATAGAGAAAATTCGAAACAGCTTTTCCTTTTTGGATAAAATGAACCCATACGCTGACGATTATGCGCTTTTCGCCGCGATAGTTGAGGAAGGCAGCCTCTCCGCGGCCGGCCGGGCGCTCAAGCTGTCGCCGGCGATGGTGTCGAAGCGGCTCGCCGCGCTGGAAACACGGCTGGGCGCCCGCCTGATCCAGCGCACGACGCGCCGGTCCGTCCTGACCGATGTCGGGCAGGCTTTCCATGAGCAGGTCGTCGTCATCCTGTCGGCGATCCGGCAGGCCGAGCTGATGGTCGCGGGCCGCACCGGCACCCCGTCCGGGCGGCTCAGGGTCTCGGTTCCGACCTCGTTTGGCCGCATGCATATCGCGCCGTGGCTCAAGGATTTCCTCGACACCTATCCCGGTATCGTCCTCGATATCGACCTGACCGATCATTTCGTCGACCTGATTGCCGAGCGCATCGATGTCGCGGTCCGCATCGGCCTGCCGCCCGACAGTGTGCTGGCGGCCCATCGGCTGGCGCCCAACCGCCGGCTGCTCTGCGCCGCGCCGGGCTATATCGCGGCCCACGGCGCCCCGGCGAGCACGGACGATCTCACCGGCCACGCGCTGCTCGCGGCGACCGGGCAGCTGCCCTGGCGTCTCACCGGACCGGGCGGGCCGGTCGTCATCGACGGGGAAAGTCGGGTGCGGACGAATTCGAGCGAAGTGGTGCGCGAGCTGGTCCTCGCCGGCGCCGGCATCGCGCTACGCTCGACCTGGGACATTGCCGAGCAACTGCGCGCCGGCAGCCTGGTCAGGATTCTGTCGGATCATGAGGGAACATCCGATGTCGGCATCTATGCCGTGCGGCCGCGCGCCGAGCTGATTCCACCGAACGTCCGGGCGTTTATCGGATTTCTCGACAGGCTCTACGCGCCGATTCCGCCTTGGGATCGGGGCGAAGGATAACGCGCGACTGTGAAATCGCCCTTGCCGCCGCCCGGCGGGGGACTAAGATTTCACTAACCAGTCACAGATTAATGTGCCACATCCGGTGAATGACGATCACGGAGCCCCTGTAGGGCGATGAAGCGTTTCGGCGCCCTCAGCCTGCGTGCCAGGATCATCCTGCTGGGGTTGATCCTCGTGGTGCCGCTCGTCCTCGTCTTCGTCATCCGCTCCGAGGGCGATGCCGAGCGCGAATTCGCCCAGGCGAAGGACCGCGCCAAGCTGCTGGTCGAACGCGCGAACGGCGACTATAGCGACCTTCTGATCAAGGCGCAGACCGTCATCGACGTGATCGCCAAGTCTCCGCAGGCCCGTGGAGACGATCTGGCGGCCTGCGACCGGCTGGTCGACTCCGCGCGCTCCAGCTACAGCTGGGCCAACACCCTGTTTGTCGCCGACGCCGAGGGCAACAAGATTTGTGCAACAGCGGGCGAGAGCAAGCCGCTGAATGTCGCCGGGCGTGACTGGTTCAAGCGCGTGCTGGCGACGAATGCGCCGGTGGTGAGCGACTATCTCATCGGCATGGTCGCGCATCGGCCGCAGATAACCGTGGCCCAGCCGATTCTGGACCAGCAGGGGCATGTGATCCGGGTCGTGGCGATGGGGGTCGACCTGGGCGCGTTCAACGCACAACTGGTCGGGACGGCGGCCGATCCGGACAGCTCGATCACGATCCTGGACCGCGACGGCACCATCGTCGGGCGGTTTCCGAATCCGGATGACTTCGTCGGCAAGCGGTTTCCCAGCAACGCGTTCGTCGCCCGCGTGGTGCGTGACCGCAGCGGCGAGATGGAGGCGGACGGGATTGCCGGCATCCACCGGTTCTTCGCCTTCCAACCCTTCGGCAATACATCGCTGACCATCGCGATCGGCGTCGCCAAGCAGCCGATCGTCGATAAGATCAACGGCCAGCTTCGGCACGATCTGGCGATCCTGGGTGCGATCGTCTTCATCTGCATCGCCGGCGCCCTGATCGGCGCCGACCGGCTTATCCTTGGACCGCTCAAGAAGCTCGGCGATGCCGCCGCGGCGATCGGGCAGGGCCGGTTCGAAGCGGCGCGGGGTATGACCGGCGGCGCGCCGGAGCTCGAGCGGACGCTGGCCGCGATCGGCGACATGGCGGGCCTGCTCGACCGGCGCGAGCGGGAGCTCAAGACGAGCGAGCTGCGCTATCGCATGCTGGCCGAGAACACGACCGACATCATTTTCCTGCACGATGCCGACGGGCGCCGGTCCTATGTCTCGCCGGCCTGCCGCTGGATGCTCGGCTATGAGCCGGAAGAGCTGGTGGCGCTTCCCGCCGAGGATTTCGTGCATCCGGATGACGTGCCCGAGATCGCCCGGAAATACACCGCGATCTCGCCCGAGCATCCCGAATTCACCAGCATACATCGTCTCCGCCGCAAGGACGGCCCGTATATCTGGGTCGAGGCGATCGTCCGCCTGATACCCCATGCGTCCAAAGTCGGCGCCAGCATCATCGCGACGACCCGCGACATCACCGCCCGACGCCTGGCTGAAGAAACCCTGCGCGAAAGCGAGGCGCGCTTCCGCGGCCAGTTCGACACGGCGGCGCACGGCATCGCGCTGGTATCGCCGGAGGGCCGCTGGCTGCGCGCCAACCCGGCCTTGTGCCGGATGCTGGGCTATAGCGAGACCGAGCTGCTGGCGCTGGATTTCCAGACATTGACCCATCCGGACGACCTCGATGCCGACCTCGCCCAGGTGCAGGCGGTGCTGGCCGGCGAGACCCTGACCGACCAGATGGAAAAGCGCTACCTGCACAAGGACCGCCAACTCCTCGGGGTTTTGCTCAGCCTCCCGCTGGTGCGCGGGGCAGAGGGGCAGCCGATTTATTTCGTCTCCCAGATCCAGGACATCACCGACCGCAAGCGCGCCGAGGCGGCGCTCAGGGAGAACGAAAGCCGGTACCGGACGCTGGCGGACAACGCGACCGACCTGATCACGCTGCAGGATACCGAGCTGCGGCCGCTCTATGTCTCGCCCGCCTCGCGGAAGATGCTCGGCTATGAGCCGGAAGAAGTCATGGCGGGGACCGAAGAGAGCCTGATGCATCCCGACGATGCGGGGCCTTTTATCGCCGCGGTCAGGTCGCTCAGCGAAGAGGCGCCGCGGGCGCGCAGCGTCCACCGGCTGCGCCGCAGCGATGGCAGCTATGTCTGGGTCGAGGCGTCGCTTCAGCGCATCCCGCCCGAGGGGGACGAGCCGGCGCGCATCCTGACCGTGGTGCGCGACATCACCGAGCGCAGGCGGGCTGAACAGGCGGCGGAAGACCTGCGCCGGCTCTTGAGCGACGCCATCGAGGCGATGCAGGACGGAATTGCCCTCTATGACGCGGACGACCGCCTCGCCTTGTTCAACAGCGCACTGCGCAAGCACCGGGTCGACGACCAGGAAGTCTTCACGGTCGGCCGCCCGTACGAGGACATCATCCGGGTCTATTGGAGGGCGCTGCGCGGCGCCAAGGGCGACTTCGAGGATTTCGTGAAGACGGGGCTTGAGCGGCATCGGCGCGGCGACGGCTACCCGTGGGAGGTCCAGGACAAGGACGGCAACTGGCATCTCACCCGCCATTTCCGTACACGCGACGGCGGCATCCTCACCGTCAGCACGGATATCACCGCGCTGAAGAAGGCCGAGGCGGAGGCGGTCCGCGCGCAGGAGCTGGTGATCGACGCGATCGAGGCGATGCAGGATGCCATCTCGCTCTACGACTCCGGCGAGCGGCTGGTGCTGGCGAACCGGGCTCTGCTCCAGCGCAGCCCGCGCTTCTCGGACTTCCTGAGCGCGGGCGAGACCTATGAAGGCATCGTGCGCGGCTTCTGGGGGGCGGAGCAGATAGAGGCCGATCCGCAGGCGTTCGAAAGCTTCATCGCGCGCCGGATCGTGCATTTCCGGGCCGGCGACGGCAGCCCGTTCGAGATCGAGAACGGCCATGGGGAATGGTTCGCGACGCGCCATTTCCGCACGCGCGACCAGGGCACGATCAGCGTCAGCACGAACATCACCGCGGCCAAGCGCGTGGCGGTCGGGATCGAGGGCGCGCGGGACGCGGCCGAGGCTGCGAACCAGGCGAAATCCGCCTTCCTGGCCAGCATGAGCCATGAGATCCGGACGCCGATGAACGGCGTGCTGGGTTTCGCCGAGCTGCTGCTCGAGACCGATCTTTCCGCCGTCCAGCGCCGCCATCTGCGCGGCATCCAGGAGGCCGGCAAGTCCCTGCTGGCACTGATCAACGACATATTGGACCTGTCGAAGATCGAGGCCGGCAGGCTGGAGGTCGAGCGCGTGGCGATGAGCCCGGATGCGATCGTCGACGGCGCCGCGTCGATCCTGCGCTCGCAATTCGCGGCCAAGGCGGTCGATCTCCTGGTCGAGCATGCGTCCGACGTGCCGGTCTGGGTCGAGGGCGACCCGACCCGGGTACGGCAGATACTGCTCAACCTGATGAGCAATGCGCTTAAATTCACCGACCGCGGGCTTGTGATCGTCCGCTCCAGCATCGGACGTGGCGATAGCGGCAACCTGCTGCGCTTCGAGGTCGAGGATACCGGGATCGGCATTCCCGCCGACCGGCAGCATCTGCTGTTCCAGGATTTCTCCCAGATCGACCGGTCGACCACCCGCCGTTTCGGCGGCACCGGCCTCGGCCTCGCCATCTGCAAGCGGCTTGCCGAGGCGATGGGGGGCGAGATCGGCGTGGTCAGCCAGCCTGGGGCCGGCAGCACCTTCTGGTTCACGGTCAGTGGCACCAGGACCGCGGCGCCGGAAAAGGCCGAACCGATACCGGTGGGGGACATCCACCTGCCGGCCAGGATCCTGGTCGCGGAGGATCTGCCGATGAACCAGCTGGTGATCGAGGGGTATCTGAGGAATGCCGGCCACGACGTCGCCTTCGCCGCCAACGGGATCGAGGCCGTCGCAGCGCTCAAGTCGGACAGGTTCGACCTGGTCTTGATGGATGTCGAAATGCCCGAAATGGACGGCATTGCCGCGACCCGGGCGATCCGCGCATCGGATGGGCCGATGAGCGATGTGCCGATCGTGGCGCTGACCGCGAATGCCCTGCTCGAGGACGCAGCGCTGTGCAAGGCCGCCGGCATGAACGATTTCCTGTCCAAGCCGATCGACCGCAGGGCGCTCTACACCATGATCGCCAGATGGGCGCGGCCGCAGGACCGGCAGGATGACGATGCCGGCCCGATCCATGTCCGGGCCCAGATTCTCGACCCGGCCATCGTCGACGAGCTGGAAAGCCTGCTGGGCAGGGACAAGGCGGCGGAATTCGTGGAGATGTCGCGCTCCGCCCTCGTCGTCATGGTCCCGACCTTCATCGCCTGGAGCGACGAGGCCGAGGTCGCGCGCGAGGCCCATAAACTGATCTCGATCGCCGGCAATATCGGCTGCATGGAACTTGTGCAGCTCAGCCGCGAGATGTCCACGCTGCACGGCAACGCGGCGGGCAACCGCGTCATGCGCGACAAGCTGGTCGCCGCGCTGGAGCGCGCCATGGCGGCGCTGGAGGTCCGGTTTCCGGCTGTCGAAGCCGCCCCATAACGAACAAGGGCTTAGCCGTTGCCAGCGAAGCCCTTGTCTTGATTGGTGGAGCCAGGCGGGATCGAACCGCCGACCTCTACAATGCCATTGTAGCGCTCTCCCAGCTGAGCTATGACCCCAATCCGTTAAATTCGTTGCCCTCCGGTACTTGCCCGTCGGAGTAGGCCGGGAACCTAATCAGACAGATCGCCCGGTTCAAGAGGGGCGGACGATTTTCTTATTCCTCGTCCTCGCCGACTTCAACCTCGACCTCTTCGATCGTGTCCTCGCCGAGCTCGCCCGGGTCCTCGATCAGGCCGGCGCCGTCATCATCGTCCTCGGCATCTGGCACCAGATCGACATCCTCTTCCGCATCCGCCGGCGCGATCTCGTCAAAGCCGCGCGACGGCGCCTTGGCGCCTTTGCGGGTTTCTTCCACCATGCCCGGCCGCGCCCGGCGCGACTTCAGCAACGCCTCGGGATCGTAGACCGTCCCACATGATGGGCAGGTCGGGGGATCCTTGCGGAAATCGTAATAGCGCGTCCCGCAATTCGGGCAGATCCGCTTCAGCCCCCACTCCGCTTTTACCACGCCTTCTCCTCCGGCAATCCAACAGAGCGCTTCCGGCCGGGACGGCGAAAACGCTCTCACAATATCTGTATCGAGGGGCGATCCGCCCCGGATGAGCCGCGTGCTTTGCCACGCACCGTTCGGATTGTCAAAACTAAGTGACGGTGGCCGGGTTTGGCGGGCTAAATCGACGGCAAGGCGTTCGCGTCCTGCCACTGTTTTCCATACGCTATCAGTGAAGAATTTTAACGCTGAGAACGCGGAGGTTTAAGAATTTATCCACAGATGGACGCAGATTAACGCAGATGAAGATTTTCCGCTTCGCGGATTTGATCCGCCGAAGGCGGCGGAAAAGAAATCGGCGTTAATCTGCGTCCATCTGTGGATAAACATTCTGATTTCCCGCCTTCGCGTCCTCGGCGCTTGCCGCCCCGCTTCGATGTGGTAACACACCCGCCTCAAGTCCTTCAGCCGATGGCCAGCACGTGACCCTACGCCCGCTTTCTGCCGCCAAATCCCTCGCGCTCAAGGGCGCGGCCGAGATTCCCGGCGACAAGTCGATCTCGCATCGCGCGCTGATGCTGGGCGGGCTCGCGGTCGGCGAGACGCGCATCACTGGCCTGCTGGAGGGCGAGGACGTCCATGCCACCGCCGGTGCGCTGCGCGCACTCGGCGTGACGGTAACGCGGGAGGCGCCGGGCAGCTGGACAGTGGCGGGCGTCGGCGTCGGCGGGCTGGCCGAGCCGTCCCAGGTTCTGGATATGGGCAACAGCGGCACGGCGGCGCGGCTGCTGCTGGGCGTGCTCGCCACCCATGACCTGACCGCCTTCATGACCGGCGACCATTCGCTGGTGAAGCGGCCGATGGCGCGGGTGACCGGGCCGCTGTCGCGCATGGGCGCCGATTTCGTCACCCGCGGCGGCCGGCTGCCGCTGGTGGTGCGCGGCGCTGCCAACCCGATCCCGATCGTCCACCGCATGGAGGTCGCCTCGGCCCAGGTGAAGTCGGCTGTGCTGCTGGCCGGCCTGTCCGCCCCCGGCGAGACCACGGTGATCGAGCCCGTCGCCACCCGCGACCATACCGAGCGCATGCTGCGCCATTTCGGCGGCGTCATCTCGGTCGGCGTGCTGGAGCACGGCGCCACCGCGATCACCGTCCGCGGCCAGCCGGAGTTGATGGCCGCGCCGATCGTCGTGCCCGGCGACCCCAGTTCAGCCGCCTTCCCAGCCGTGGCCGCGCTGCTGGTGCCGGGGTCGGAAGTGTCGCTGCGCAATGTCGGGATGAATCGCTTACGCACGGGCCTCTATGAGACGCTGGTCGAGATGGGGGCCGATATCCGCTTCACCGACGCCGGTGAGGCTGGGGGCGAGCCGGTATCGGACCTGGTCGTCCGCCACAGCGCGCTCAAGGGCGTCACCGTTCCGGCCGAGCGCGCGCCGCGCATGATCGATGAATATCCGATCCTGGCGATGGACGCCGCCTGTGCCGAAGGCACGACCCATCTGAAAGGTCTGGCAGAGCTCAAGGTCAAGGAGAGCGACCGCCTTGCCATGATCGCCGCCGGGCTTCAGGCTTGCGGCGTGAAGATCGAGGTAGGAGAGGACAGCTTGACCATTCACGGCACCGGCCATCCGCCACGGGGCGGCGCCACTGTCGCCACGGCCTTCGACCATCGCATCGCCATGAGCTTCCTGGTGCTGGGCCTGGTCAGCGACGAGCCGGTCGCGGTCGACGACGCCACCGCCATCGCCACCAGCTTCCCGACCTTCGAGCGGCTGATGGCGGGCCTCGGCGCCCATATCACGGCGAGCCGCGGCTGATGCCCCGGGGGCGCGCGATCGTCATTGCCATCGACGGACCCGCCGCCAGCGGCAAGGGCACGCTGGCCCGGCGGGTCGCGGCCGAGCTTGGTTATGCCTGGCTCGATACCGGCCTCATCTATCGCGCCGCCGGCATGATCGCTGCCGATGCCGGCGCCAATCCCGCCGATCCGGTCGCCGCGGCCGAGGCAGCACGGACCCTGGCACACCGCATTGCAAGCCAAGGACCTGCGGCGATGGACGATCCGCGTCTGCGCGGCGACCAGGCGGCGGATGCGGCCTCCAAGCTGTCCGTGGTGCCGGCGGCCCGGGCTGCCCTGCTCGAGCTTCAGCGCGCCTTCGCCCGCAATCCGTCGAGCCACGGGCGGCCCGCGGCCGGCGCGGTGCTGGACGGGCGCGACATCGGCACGGTGATCTGCCCGGATGCCGATGTGAAGCTCTATGTCATTGCCGGGGTTGAGGAACGGGCCCGCCGCCGCGTCAAAGAGTTGCAAGGACGGGGCCAGACGGCTATATACACGGCCGTCCTTGAGGACCTGAAGCAGAGAGATGCGCGCGACAGTCAGCGAGCGGTTGCCCCGCTCAAGCCGGCTGACGACGCTTTTTTGCTTGATACCTCTGCGCTCGATGCCGACCAGGCTCTCGCGGCCGCTCTGTCGATCATAAACGGCAGGCTGCCCCGCGCGACTTAAGCCTTACCCGACGGATCCGTCCCGAGGGCGCGTCCGGTCGATCCGCTGAAGTCTCGTTCCGTCCAGGACCGGTTCCCGCCGTGGTGGCGTGGGCCGATTTGAACCGCCGGTTCCCGTTGGAGCCGGCCCTAGGGTCGTCATTCCTCCGTCGGGAAAACGGGGCGACGGCGTGGGTTTTATAGAGGGTTTTGTATGGCCAAGGCATCCGCGATCGCTCGGAGCAACACCGCTCCGGTTGAGGGTAAGGAAAGTTTCGCAGCGCTTCTGGAAGAGTCGCTGCAGCAGCGGGACAGTTTCGAAGGCACCGTAGTCCAGGGCACCGTCGTCGGCATCGATAACGATTTCGCCATGATCGATGTGGGCCTGAAGTCGGAAGGCCGCGTCTCGCTTAAAGAATTCGCCGGTCCCACCGGCCAGTCCACCCTCAAGGTCGGCGACCGCGTCGAGGTCGTCCTCGAGCGCCTCGAGGACAAGAACGGCGAGGCCATGCTGTCGCGCGAGAAGGCCAAGCGCGAGGAGTCCTGGGTGGCTCTCGACCAAGCCTTCCAGAAGCAGGAACGCGTCACCGGCATCGTCTTCGGCCGCGTCAAGGGCGGCTTTACCGTCGATCTCAACGGCGCCGTGGCCTTCCTGCCGGGCAGCCAGGTCGATATCCGCCCGGTCCGCGACGTCACCCCGCTTCTGGGCACGCCGCAGCCCTTCCAGATCCTCAAGATGGACCGCTCTCGCGGCAACATCGTGGTGTCGCGCCGCGCCGTGCTCGAAGAGCGCCGCGCCGAGGCCCGCACCGAGCTGGTCTCCAGCCTGAAGGAAGGCCAGATCCTGAACGGCGTGGTGAAGAACATCACCGATTACGGCGCATTCGTCGATCTGGGCGGCGTGGACGGCCTGCTGCATGTCACCGACATCGCCTGGCGCCGCGTCAACCATCCGTCCGAGGCGCTGCAGATCGGCCAGACCGTCAAGGTCCAGGTCATCCGCTTCAACTCCGACACCCAGCGCATCAGCCTGGGCATGAAGCAGCTCGAGGCCGATCCGTGGGAAGGCGTCGCCGCCAAGTTCCCCGCCGGCGCCAAGTTCAAGGGCCGCGTCACCAACATCACCGACTACGGCGCCTTCGTGGAGCTGGAGCCGGGCATCGAAGGCCTGGTCCACGTTTCCGAAATGTCCTGGACCAAGAAGAACGTCCATCCCGGCAAGATCGTCTCGACCAGCCAGGAAGTGGAGGTCATGGTCCTGGATGTCGACGCCAACAAGCGCCGCATCAGCCTGGGCCTGAAGCAGACCCTGGACAATCCGTGGGACAGCTTCGCCGCCCAGCACCCGGTCGGCACCGAACTCACCGGCGAGGTCAAGAACTCCACCGAGTTCGGTCTGTTCGTCGGCCTGCCGGGCGATATCGACGGCATGGTCCACCTCACCGACCTGTCCTGGGACGAGCCGGGCGAAGAGGCGATCAAGCACTTCAAGAAGGGCGACGAGGTCAAGGTCCGCGTGCTCGAGATCGATGTCGAGAAAGAGCGCATCGGCCTGGGCATCAAGCAGCTGACCAGCGATCCGCATGAGGACGCGATGTCCGGCCTGAACCGCGGCGCGGTCGTGACCTGCACCGTCTCCCAGGTCACCGACGGCGGCCTGGAGGTTCTGGTCAACGGCGTCGTCCCGGGCTTCATCCGCCGTGGCGAGCTGTCGCGCGACCGTTCCGAACAGCGCCCCGACCGCTTCGCCGTCGGCGAGAAGGTCGATGCCAAGATCAGCACGATCGACAAGGCGGCCCGCCGCCTGACGCTGTCGATCAAGGCCAAGGAAGAAGAGGAAGAGAAGCAGGCGATGGCCGATTACGGTTCGTCCGATTCGGGCGCCTCGCTTGGCGAAATCCTGGGCGCCGCCCTGGCCAAGAAGGCCAAGAAGGGCGCCGCCGCGGCTGAGGAAGGCGACGCCGAGTAAACCGGCTGGTTTCGGCCGGCGGCGCGGACCCAGGTCGGCGCCGCCGGGGAAGCCAAAAATTCGCCGCAAATCGCGATGATTTGGCATGGCCGGGCCCTTTTCCAGAAATATCCTTTAGTTGTTGTGGCTTATCCTTGACGCGCGCCTTGGGACTTGGCACCGTTATTCCCAGACAGGTGCGGGATAAAGCTGCGCCAGGAGAGGGACCTGAAAAGCGAATCGCGTTCCCGACGACACCGATGGGGAGGCCAAAATAAAATGACAAAATCTGAATTGATTTTGCGGCTTGCAGAAGCCAATCCGCATTTGTTCCATCGCGATGTCGAACGCATCGTGACAACGATCTTCGATGAGGTCGCAGAGGCGCTGGCTCGGGGCGACCGGGTCGAGCTGCGCGGCTTCGGCGCTTTTTCCGTGAAACAACGCGATGCCCGCACCGGCCGCAACCCGCGCACGGGCGAATCGGTGGCGGTGATCGACAAGATCATCCCGTTCTTCAAGACCGGGAAACAGTTGCGCGAAAGGCTGAATGCCGAATAGGCTTCTGCCTTAGCGGGCTCTCCCAAGGCGGGGTCTGATGAGGCAGTCTGTGCGGATACTTTCCTGGATCGTCGCGGCGCCGATCGTGATCCTGGTGGTCATGTTCGCCGTGTCGAATCTCGACCCGATCACACTCCGGCTTCGGCCCTTCCCCGAAGAGCTGACGATGCCGATCTGGCTGATGACCCTCATCCAGCTCTTCGTCGGTTTCTTGCTCGGCGCCATCGTTACCTGGATCGGCGACCGCCGCCGCCGCCGCGAAACCCGGCTGCTCAACCGCCGCACCGCCGAGTTGGAGCAACTGCTCGCGACCGCGGAGAAAAGAGCGGCTCAGGCCGAGCAGAAGCTGGCGGAAACACGCGCGCAACCCACATTACCGGCAGTTGCATAAGTCTCCTCTGTCAGAGATCGGAACTATCCTGTCCATCGACGTCAAAATCTGCGGCATCCGTACGCCCGAGGCGCTGCATGCCGCGACTGAGGCCGGGGCGCGGGCGGTCGGGTTCGTGTTCTATCCGTCGTCGCCCAGGGCGCTGACGCCCGATATCGCCCGAGACCTGGCGCGGATGCTGCGGACCGGGGTGCGCGCCGTCGGGCTGTTCGTCGATGCCAGCGATGCCGAGATCGGCGCCGTCACCGGCCGGGTGCCGCTCGATATGCTTCAGCTTCACGGGGGGGAGACGCCGCGGCGGGTTGCCGAAATCCGCGGCCGCTTCGGGCTGCCGGTGATGAAGGCGATCCGGGTGGCGACCGAAGACGACCTGAAGCCGCTCCCGGACTATGAGTCGGCGGCCGACTGGATCCTGTTCGATGCCAAGCCGCCCAGGAACGTGACCTCGCTCCCCGGCGGCACCGGGATCGCTTTCGATTGGCAGCTGCTCCAGCGGGTGAACATCAGGAAGCCGTGGATGCTGTCCGGTGGCCTCAACGCGGACAACCTGGCGGAGGCGGTATCGCTGACCGGGGCGAAGATGGTCGATGTCTCGTCCGGGGTCGAGGACCGGCCGGGGATGAAGAGCGTCGAGAAGATCAGGGAATTCATCGCCGCCGCCGCGCGTCTCTGATACCGCACCTATCGAAAACTGGCCCGCTGGCCGTTGTGTGCTATTAACGGACCGGCAGGAAGGACCTGCGCGGACAATTCGCAGTCATGTCTGATAAGCCGCTTTTTCTTCGGACCCTGCTCGATGAGGACCTGCCGGAATTCGAGACCGAGGTCCGGGTGCGCCAGATCGTCGATCTGGCCCGGCAGACGCCGTTTCATGCCTTTGCCAATGTCGGCAACGGCGTTCTGCTCGCCAGCGTGTTCTGGGGCCGCCTGTCCCATGCGGCGATCGTGGTCTGGCTGGGACTGTTCACGATCTTCTCGACGCTCGGCCTTTATCGCTGGTGGCGCAAGCGGCGCTGGCCGGTGCCGGCCAAGGTCAGCCGCGCCGCCCTCCAGCGGACGACCTTCTCGGCACTGGTCGCGGGCCTGCTGTGGGCTGCGGCCATGATTTACGCCTTTCCGCGCGACGATATGAGCCTGCAGATGGTCATCCTGTTCCTGGCCGGCGGGCTGGGGTCGGGCGCGGTCGGGTCGATGCCGTCCCAGCCGGTGGCCTGTGTCGGTTTCATGGCGCCGCCGCTGATCTCGGTCCTGGCGCTGCTCGCCACCCAGGGCGGCGAGATCGCTCATGTCTTCACCCTGATGGGCCTGCTGTTCATCGTCGTGCTGATGGCGGCGCTGGTCGGCGGCTCGACCAATTTCGCCACCATCGTGCGGACCAAGATCGACAGCCGCACGCTCCAGACCCGCCTCTTGGAGATGGAGCTCGTCGCCTCGACCGAAGCCAATGCCGCCAAGTCCCAGTTTCTGGCCAATATGAGCCATGAGCTGCGCACCCCGCTGAATGCCGTCATCGGCTTCTCCGAGATCATCCGCGACCAGTCGCTGGGGCCGCAGGCCGGGGCGAATTACCGGGAATATGCCAGCGACATCCATGCCGCCGGCGAGCATCTGCTGCGCATCATCAACGACGTGCTCGACATCTCGAAGATCGAGGCCGGCAAGCTGGAGTTGCACGAGGGCGAGACCGACATCCGCGCTATCGTCGCATCCGGGATCAAGCTGATGACCCAGGGCGCGTTCGAGGACGGGATCGCGCTCAAGGCTGAGGTGCCGGATGACCTGCCGCCGGTTATGGCCGACGAATTAAGGCTGAGGCAGGCGCTGATGAACCTGCTGTCGAACGCGGTGAAGTTCACCGACCGCGGCGGCACCGTCACGGTCGGCGCCGGCTTGCGGCCCGACGGTACGATGACGATCTCGGTCGCCGACACGGGCATCGGCATGAGCGAGAGCGAGATCTCCACGGCGCTTCAGCCGTTCCGGCAGGTGGCCAATTCGCTGTCCCGGGCGCAGAACGGAATCGGCGTCGGCCTGTCGCTGGTCGACGGCATCGTCGGATTGCATGGCGGCACGCTGGAGCTGACCAGCATGCCGGGCCGGGGCACGACGGTGACCGTCGTCCTGCCGCCGGAACGGGTGATCGCCTAGGCTGGCAGCAAGCCGCCGGCGGTCAGCATATCGGCCACCTCGGTGACGGGCAGATCGGCCAGGTCCGGCCTGTGCAGCACGGTCACATCGCCGCGCGGCGACGATCTGGCCGGGTTCGATTCCGCCGAGAACAGCGAGATCGTGCGGCAGCCGACCATCGCGATCAGGTGCATCGGGCCGGTGTCGCTGCCGATGGCGAAGGCGGCGCGGCGCGCCAGCCCGGCGATTTCGAACAGCGAGGTGTTGCCGGTCAGGTCGCGCGCCTTGGGACAGATGGCGCGGATCGCCTCGGCCAGCGGCTTCTCCTCCGCCGTGCCCAGGATCACAGGCGTGATCCGGTGCCTGACCAGCAGCTGGCCGAGCTCGCCATAGGCCGCCGTCGGCCAGCGCTTGGCCGGCCGGTGCGGCGCCGAGCCCGGCACCAGGAGCGCGATCCGCGAGGGCAGGCCGAAGCGGCGGGTGCTGTCGTTCAGCCATGTCAGGTCGGGCTGCGGGATGTGCCCGATGCCGGCAATGGCGAGCTGTGCCGCATGGATATCGAAGGCATGCATGTGCCTGCGCTCGGGATCGGTGTGGGGGTGCGATGCCCCCGGGGCGATGCCCGACCATTCCGGCCGCCGTCCCGGCCAGAGCAGGCGAAAATATATTGCCGTCCGGTCTTGGGCCTGCAGGTCGTAGACTCGGTCGAACCGCCCCGCGCGCAGCCACCGCCTCAGCCTCCACCAGGCGCCGACGTCGCGCCAGCCGGGGCGTGCGTCGACCTCCACCCGAGTGAACCAGCCGGACCTTTTTCCCAACTCAGACAATGGCTTGGAGGTCAGCAGCGTGATGTCGGCGGCGGGGTGGGCGGCACGGATCGCGGCCATCGCCGGCAGCGCCATGATGAAATCGCCCAAAGCGCTGAGCCGAATCACGAGAATGCGCCGGAATTGTGGCGGGGTTACGGCGGACGGCCGTGTGGCTTGACAGGCTTCCGCCGCCTCGCCATCTTCAAAAGGTCTCGGTCGATCGTTCGCTACCGGCTCCATTCAAGCCAAACCAAACGAATCGTCGGAAAAAATTCGAACATGAATCTCACGGTCAAAGGTAAACATATCGACATCGGCGATGCGCTACGCGGCCATGTCGAGGAACAGCTGACTGCTGTTACCGAAAAATACTTCAGCAACCCGATAGACGCCATCGTGGTTTTCGCACACGAGGCCCATCTGTACCGAGCCGACATCTCGGTTCGCATCGGGCGCGGCATCATGCTGCAGTCCAGCGCGGAGGCGACGGATATCTATCCGGCGTTCGAGACGGCGGCGGAAAAGGTCGGGAAGCGGCTGCGACGATACAAGCGGCGCCGGCGCGACCATCATTTGAACGGCGCCATGGCCGGCGCGGCCGATGCCGAGCAGGTCCCGGCGCGGCCATA
>CAZNNJ010000007.1:0-6000 GCA_964574305.1 uncultured Rhodospirillales bacterium
CTTGTCGATCGGGTTGAAGGCGATGTCGGTCATCGGCAGGCCGAGCCGCCCGATTATCTTGACCCTCAGGCTGCCGACATTGACCAATGCGATCCGCCGGCTCGAGTCCAGGACGAAGATCACCGGCCCAGGCGCGGCGCTCGCAGTGGAATCGGGTTCTGCAACCTGCGGCGCCGGAGCGGCGGCGTCGGTCGGCGTGGCCCGGGTCTGTGCCCGGGCGGGCTGAGCGCCCAGCGCCATCGCGGCGATACCGAAAACGACGGGAAGATATGCAAGGCGTATCATCTTACAACTCCATAAAATGATGCTAACGGAGCCACTTAATCGCGGTTCCCCTGCCCTGGGTGGCTTGCGCGGCGCCGTGATATCTGCGATTAGAAAACTGAATTGGCATTCATTTCATTCGGCGGCAACGCCACATGAGGTCCGGCGCGGCTCTCCCGCGCCCGACATGACGCCTCCTTAATGAGGCGTTTCCTCCCTAATCTTGCCCCGCCGCACCCGGCCATGAGGCCGGCGCGGTGGGGCGTCCTTTTTGAGGAGCGTTAGGGCTTGAACTCAAACACGTCGATGCCGGCCAATTCCTTCGAACCGTAGCCCTGGCGCTCCGCGAAGATGCAGATCAGCACCTGCTCGGTTGCGCCCGCCTCATCGACCAACGGCAGGGCCAGGCAGAGGCCCCGGCGCTGATTTCCGGGCGCCGGCATGGTGATCGCCATTTGTGGCCGTTGTGTGTCGCGGACGGTCCGGATCATGCGGCGCCATTCCGCCCGCACCGTATCCGGCGCCCAGGGATTGGCGCCGACCGTGGTGCCGGTGGCGTCGAAGGCGAGATAGCTCGCGACCCGCGATCCCACCAGCCGGTATTTGAATTCCGCGCCCGCCACCTCGACCAATATCATCGCGGGAATGAGCGACGGAATCTCGAGCGGCGGGTCGAGGTCGCGCCGTGACGGCGGCTTGCCGCCGACATGCTTGTCCAGCCAGTACCGGTAGAGATCGAGCCAGGGTTTATCCGCGTCCACTGCCACCGCCGGGGTGTTTGCCGCGCCACTCATAGTTCCAGGCGGACGGCCCTGTCCAGAGACGCCCGCCCGCGCCTGTGTGTGGCGCGAAGGCCGGCGAGCAGCAGGACAAGCCCGGCGGCGAAGGCGATGTAGCCCCCGGTCATGAAGGGGGGCGTGAAGCGGAATTCGACCGTCGCCTGCCCGGCCGGCAGATCGGTCTGCTGAAAGATCGGCCCGGACCGCGCGACCGGCCGGTCCTCCCCGTTCACCCGCACGCGCCAGCCCTGGGCATAATATTCGAGCCGCACCAGTTTCGATGGGGCCGCGCAATCCGATGCCAGGCTGTTGCGCGACAGGATATGCAGCGCGCACCCGTCGGCGCTGAGATACGGGCGAGGATCGGGCAACTGCCAGATCGCCATCGCCGGGTCGGCGAAGACGCGTGTCAATCGCCCGCCGGCCCAGCCGGCCGGTTCGGCGCCCGGCGAGGTCAGCACATATTTCACGCCGGCCTCCTCGAACGCGGCTTCGTTCTTCAGGAAATTCGCGGCAGCGGACCGTCCGCCGGGATCGCGGCGGTTGGCGCCGTCGAAGGCCATCGGGTCGGTATTGTCGTCCAGCCGGGCGGCGACGAAATCGACCCAGCCGCGCGGCAGCGGCAGATCCTGGTTGTTGACGCTCGCGATGCCGAACCAGGCCCCGTAATTGGGCTGGAGCGGGCGCAGGGTGAAGAAGCGCTGATAGCCCAGATTGCCCTGCAGGAAGCGCACGCCGTCGGCCGCCAGCCTGACATGGCGCGGGTTGGCAAAGGTCGGCAGCAGGAAAAAGAGGATCGCCTCGAAAGCGCAGATCGCCGCCGCTGTCCGGGCGGGATCGGCGCGCAGCCCGGCCCGCCAGAGGCCGGCGAGAATCAGAAGACCGATCAGAAGCGATCCGGCAAGAGACGGCAGCGCGTAACCGGGCGAGTGGCCGCTCAGCAATGTCGGCGCCAGCACAAGCACACCGAGGCCGATAAAGGCCAGAACCGCGGGAACCGCGCGCCTGACCAGGTGCCGCGCCCGCAGGCTTTCCGCCAGATCGTCGACCGCCAGCGCCGCCAGCATCGCCAGCGCAAACTCCCAGGAGGGCGGCAGGAAGCGGGCGAAATTGCTGATCCCGATGCCGGGTATCAGTCTCACCAGATCGGCGACGACCGGCAGGCCGAAGCAAGCGGATATCGTGACGACGACCCAGCCGATCAGCACCAGCCGCAACGGCCTCAGCCGCCTACCGAAGGCGGCGCAGACGGCAAGCACCAGCAGCCCGACGCCGCCATAGCCGCCGACCTTGGTCCAGAAGCCCGGCGGGAACAGGCCGTTATCCTGGAAGACGAAGCCGAACGCATAGGGTAAGGCCACGCTGAGCAGCGACGACGGCGGCAGGTAGGGCTGCGCATAGCCATTGCCGTCATGATTGCCGACGAAGGCATCCGGCAGGAAATCCAGGAAAGCGATCAGAACCGGCGCCGCCAGCAGCAGGCCCGCCACCGCGCCGAGCGCGGCACGGCCGAGGAAACGCAGCTGGTCCGGCCGGGCAAGCCCACCGGCCCGGACCAGGGTCCAGGTCAGGATCAGCAGCCCGTCCAGATAGGCGACCTCCGGAAAGCCGGCATAGAGCGACAGCGCGATGCCGAGTGCGATCCAGAACCACCCGCCGCCGTCATCGGCCTCGACCCGCCCGCGCACGGTTTCGACGCCGAGCAGGACGAGCGGCAGGAACGGGATCGGATTGACCGCCGCGTTGGCGAGCCAGGCAAACGTGCCGTTGCATTCGAACAGGATGGCGGCGAGGCAGGACGCCAGCGGCGACAGGCCGAGCCGCCGCGCCATGAACAAGGTCGAAACCCCGGCGACGATCTGCAGCAGGAGATGGAAATAAAGCTGCCCGCCCGGCAGCATCAGCAGCGGCGTCAGCGGAAACAGCGCCGCCGACTGCATCTCCCCCGCCAGCGGCCCGCCCACCCCCTGATAGAAATTCCACCAGGGCATATGCCCATGCAGAAGATCGCGCGCCGCGGCATGGCCCAGCGCCTGGCTTACCGTGCCGACATTGGGATCGATCGAGGACAGCCCGGGCAGGACCCGCCCGTGCGATTCCGTTGCCAGGCCGCTGAAGACATAGATCGGGCTAGGCGAATACAGGCCGATCAGCAGATGGATTTTCAGGACTATCGGCAGCAGGATCACCGCCAACAGCTCTTTGTTATGTTTCATGAAGCCTGTCTTCGAATGCATGCCGCCACAGGCTATGCGCCCGGGCCGGCCAAGAACAGGGGAAAGCCCAGGCGGCCTCTGTGATAGTGTCCCTGTCGCTTTGGCGATACTTGCAGAACCAACTGCGACCCGATCGGTCACCTGTCGCGGGAGGAACGATGTCAGCAAAATTCACGGCGGCCCTGCTCGCGTCCTGCGCCCTTGCAATCCCGGCCCTTGCCCAATCCGGCGATGACAGCGGCAGGCGGAACACCGCTCCGATCACCGGCTCCTGGTCCGGCGATCCGAACGAGGCTGAGGATTATCAGCTTCACCTGCAATCGAGCCTGATCTATCAGGCCCATCCGGCTTTCGATTCCCCCTATCGCGGGCAGAACAGCCTGAGGCCCGACACCGAAATCCGCGACACGCTGACTGCGACAGCCTTCGTGGGGATACGGCTGGCCGGCCATCTGCAGCTCTATTTCGACCCAGAGACGACGCAAGGCCTGGCCCTCTCCGACACGGTCGGCATCGCCGGCTTTCCCAACGGCGAGGGCACCCATGCCGGCGGGGCGACGCCCAAATTCTATGCCGGGCGCTATTTCCTGCGGCAGGTCATCGGCTTCGGCGGCGAGACGGAAAAGCGCGATTCAGACCAGAACCAGCTCGAGGACACGGTCGATATCTCCCGCCTCACCGTCACGCTGGGCAAGTTCGCCGCCGGCGACATCTTCGACGACAACGACTATGCGCACGATCCGCGCAACGACTTCCTGAACTGGAGCATCTGGGAGTCGGCCGCCTGGGATTTCCCGGCCGATTCGCGCGGCTACACTTACGGGCTGACGCTCGATCTCAACCAGCCCGACTGGGCGCTGCGCGGCGGCTGGATGCTGGAACCCAAGATCCCGAACGAGAAGCCGCTGGCCGCCAATTTCGTGCATTACCACGGCGCCGCGGTAGAGCTGGAGCTGCGCGACGAGATCGCCGGCCAAAAGGGCAAGCTGCGCCTGCTGGGCTTCTCCAACCGGTCGGAGGCCGGGAATTATGCGCAGGCGCTGCGGCTGATGCCGGCGGCTCCGGTCATCGCCGACACGCGGGCCGCGCGGACCAAATACGGCTTCGCCATCAACTGGCAGCAGGCGGTGACCGACGATTTCGGCATTTTCACCCGGATCAGCTGGAATGACGGCCGCACCGAATCCTTCGCCTTCACCGAGATCGACCGCAGCGTGGCGCTGGGGCTGAGCCTGAAGGGCACCGGCTGGGGCCGCGCCGACGACACGATCGGCCTCGGCATTGCCGTCAACGCCCTGTCATCGGAGCATCGCGACTATCTCGCGGCCGGCGGCTATGGCTTCATCGTCGGCGACGGCAGGTTGAATTACGGGCGCGAGCATGTGCTGGAGAGCTATTACTCGGCGCTGGCCTGGGACCCGCTCAAGGTCACGCTCGACTATCAATATATCGTCAACCCCGCCTACAATCAGGACCGTGGACCGGTCTCGATCTTCGGCATCAAGTTCCACGTGCAGATATAGTTTTCGCCTCCACGCGCAGCCCCCTGGCATGGCGATCCGGCAATTCTGTGCTAAGCAGCAGCGCGTTCCGTTCATAGATATGTTTCCATGACCGTCATCACCCGCTTCGCCCCCTCGCCGACCGGCTATCTCCATATCGGGGGCGCCCGCACCGCGCTCTTCAACTGGCTGTTCGCGCGCCATCACGGTGGCCAGTTCCTGCTGCGCATCGAGGATACCGACCGCGCCCGCTCGACCGACGAAGCGACGGCGGCGATCTTCGACGGGCTCAATTGGCTGGGCCTGACGCATGACGGCGAGGCGGTGTCGCAATTCTCCCGCCGCGAGCGTCATGCCGAAGTGGCGCGGGAGCTGCTGGCCAAGGGCCAGGCCTATTACTGCTATGCCACGCCGGAGGAGCTCGAGGCGATGCGCGAGGCGCAGCGCGCCCAGGGGCTGCCGCTGCGCTATGACGGGCGCTGGCGCGACCGCGATCCAAAGGACGCGCCGGCGGGCATTCTGCCGACCATTCGCCTCAAGGCGCCGCAGACCGGCGAGACCGTGGTCGACGACCAGGTCCAGGGCCCGGTCACCGTCGCCAACGCCCAGCTCGACGACATGGTGCTGCTGCGTGGCGACGGCACGCCGACCTATATGCTGTCGGTCGTGGTCGACGATCACGATTTCGGCATCACCCATATCATCCGCGGCGACGACCATCTGACCAACGCGTTCCGCCAGACCCAGCTCTACCGCGCCATGGGCTGGGAGACGCCGGTCTTCGCCCATATCCCGCTGATCCATGGGCCGGACGGCAAGAAGCTGTCGAAGCGCCACGGCGCCCAGGGCGTCGAGGAATGGCGGGAGATGGGCTATCTGCCCGAGACGCTGCGCAACTATCTGCTGCGGCTCGGCTGGGCCCATGGCGACGACGAGATCATCTCGACCGAGCAGGCGATCCAGTGGTTCGACCTGCCCGGCATCGGCCGGTCGCCCTCGCGGCTGGATTTCGGCAAGCTGGACAATCTGAACGGCCACTATATCCGCGAAGCCGGCGACGACCGCCTGGCATCGCTGATCACGCCACGGATCGAGGCCGAGATCGGCCGGCCGCTTACCGCGACGCAAACCGCCCGGCCCGCCGCCGGCATGGGCGGGCTGACGCCCCGGGCCAAGAACCCGAACGACCCCGGGGCCCCGGCCAAACTCCCAGCCCAGAGGCCGCCGAAGTGACCGGAG
>CAZNNJ010000007.1:6010-24259 GCA_964574305.1 uncultured Rhodospirillales bacterium
CTCGCGGCCTCGGCCAAGCTCTATGCCCAGGAGCGGCCGATTGAGCCGGACGCAAAAGCGGCGGGGATCCTGACGCCGGCGGCGCTGGAGCTGCTGGGCGCCTGGGCGGACCGCGCGCAAACCGGCGATTTTTCCGCCGCCGCGCTGGAGCAGGCGGCCCGGACGCTGGCCGAGGAACGCGGCGTGAAGCTGGGCGAATTGGCGCAACCGTTGCGCGCCGCGCTCACTGGCAGCACAATTTCGCCGCCGATCTTTGAGGTTGCTTCCATCTTCGGGCGCAATGAGGTAATTGCGCGCCTGAAAGACCTCTCGCCTGCGTAATAAATGCAAAAGCGTCCGTTGATCTTATGGCAGCCGCCTTGTACTTTGCTGCACCGCGACAAAAATGAGATAGCGGACCGTATCTGAGGAAACCATGCCAGAAGCCAAGACCGCCAAGCTGACCACCCCCGACGGCCAGACCCACGATTTTCCGGTGCTGTCGGGCACCTTGGGGCCGGACGTCATCGATATCCGCAAGCTGTATGACAGCGCGGACCATTTCACCTTCGATCCTGGCTACACCTCGACCGGGGCCTGCGAGTCCAAGATCACCTATATCGACGGCGACAAGGGCGTGCTCCTCCATGGCGGCTACCCGATCGAGCAGCTGGCCGAGAAAAGCGATTTCATGGATGTCTGCTACCTGCTGCTGAACGGCGACCTGCCGAATGCCGCGCAGAAGGCCGCGTTCGAGAAATCCATCAACTTGCACACGATGGTGCATGAGCAGCTCAGCCACTTCTTCCGTGGTTTTCGGCGCGACGCACATCCGATGGCGATCATGTGCGGCGTCGTCGGCGCGCTGTCCTCGTTCTACCATGACAGCACCGACATCAACGACCCGCGCCAGCGCGATATCTCGGCCATCCGGCTGATCGCCAAGATGCCGACGATCGCAGCGATGGCTTACAAATACTCAGTCGGCCAGCCCTTCGTGTATCCGCGCAACGAACTGCCCTTCGCCGACAACTTCCTGCACATGATGTTCTCGGTGCCATGCGAGGAGTACAAGATCAACCCGGTCCTGGCCAAGGCGATGGACCGTATCTTCATCCTGCATGCCGATCACGAGCAGAACGCCTCGACCTCCACGGTCCGTCTGGCCGGTTCGTCGGGCGCCAACCCGTTCGCCTGCATTGCCGCCGGCATCGCCACGCTGTGGGGCCCGGCCCATGGCGGCGCCAACGAGGCGGTGCTGAAGCAGCTGATGGAGATCGGCCACAAGGACAGGATTCCCGAGATCATCGCCAAGGCGAAGGACAAGTCGTCGGGCTTCCGCCTGATGGGCTTCGGCCACCGCGTCTACAAGAACTTCGATCCGCGCGCCCAGGTCATGCGCAAGACCTGTCATGAGGTTCTTGGAGCGCTCCACATCGAGGATCCTTTGCTGGACCTGGCGATGGAGCTGGAGAAGATCGCGCTGGAAGACGAATATTTCGTGTCGAAGAAGCTCTACCCGAATGTCGATTTCTATTCGGGCATCATCCTGAAGGCGATGGGCTTCCCCACCTCGATGTTCACCGTGCTGTTCGCCGTCGCGCGCACGGTCGGCTGGATTTCGCAGTGGAACGAGATGATCGAGGATCCGGCCCACAAGATCGGCCGCCCGCGCCAGCTCTATACCGGCCCGGTCCAGCGCGACTTCGTTCCGGTCAAAGAGCGGCCGTAAGAAGCTTCCCTCTCACTTTTGGACCGTCATGCCCGGGCTTGACCCGGGCATCCACGCGGCGCCAAAGAGCCGGTGCTGACGGAATGGCGTGGATGGCCGGGTCAAGCCCGGCCATGACGGGTGCGTTTGGCTAGGGGATGATCTTTTCCAGCACACCGAGTACGGCATCAGCCGCCGCCTCGCTGGGCGTTTTCCCTGCAGGCGACAGCAATCGCCGAATCTCGGCGTCGCCCGCCAACTGGGCCTCACGCTTCGCCGGATCGTCCAGCAGGCAGGCGAGTTCGGCCGCCAGCCGGTCCGGCGCGCAGTCATATTGCAGCAGCTCCGGCATCAGCGGCCGGTCCAGGATCACGTTCGGCAGGCCGATATACTTGCCGACCTGCAACCACCTGGCGATGAAATAGCTGATGCGGTTGACCCTGTAGGCGATCACCGCCGGCAGGCCCGACAGCGCCAGCTCCAGCGTTACCGTCCCCGACTTGGCCAGCGCCACCTCGGCCGCAGCGAAACCGTCGAACTTCTCGGCATCGCCGGTCAGCAGAATGGTCTCCATGCCTGAGCCGGCCAGACCGGCCTTTACCTTCGGCACCAGATAATCCGGCACCGGCACCGCGACGGTGAAAGGCTCCCTGCCCTGTTTCAGCCGGCGCAGCGCCTCCAGGAACACCGGCAGCATCCGGTCGATCTCGCCGGTGCGGCTGCCCGGCAGCATGATGACGACCTTCCGGTCCGGCGCCAGCCCGTGGCGGACGCGGAACGCGGCCCCGTCGCCTTTGCCCGCCGGCCCCTCGATCGCCGGATGGCCGACGAAGCTGCAAGGCAGGCCCTCCGTCTCGAAATAAGGCGGCTCGAACGGCAGCAGCGCCAGAAGATGATCGAGATATTTGGCGATCTTGGCCGCCCGCTCCGGCTTCCAGGCCCAGACCGACGGCGCCACATAATGGATGCGCGGCACACCGAGGCGCACGGCACGCTGGGCCACCCTGAGCGTGAAGCCGGGGGAATCGATGGTGATCAGCGCCGCCGGCCGCAGCCCCGCGATGTCGGCGACCGTCTCCTCGCCCCGCCGCATCAGGTGGCGCAGCCTGGGCAGGATTTCGGCCAGACCGAAGACCGCGAGATCGGTCATTGGGAACAGCGGCGTCAGACCTTGCTCGATCATTTTCGGCCCGCCGATCCCGGCGAAGCGGACAGCGCCGCCGGTCCTGCGTTTCAGCGCCGCCATCAGGCTGCCGCCGAGCAGGTCGCCCGAAGGCTCGCCCGCGATCAGATAGAGCAGAGGCCCCTGCTCGTGTGCGCCGTTCATGGCGCGACGGCGATCAGGAACAGTCCGGCGGCATCGGCGGCGGCGATCGTCTCGGCCCGGTCGAGCACGATGGTGGCGCCGGCCTCGATCGCGATGCCGCGCAGACCGGAAGCGGCCGCCCTGGCGACGGTGGCCGGGCCGACGGTCGGCAGGTCGATGCGGCGGTCCTGCTGCGGTTTGGCGATCTTGACCAGCACGCCGCCCGGCCCCGCGCGCCTCAGCGGACCGGCCCGCTCCAGAAGCGCATCGGTTCCTTCGATTGCCTCGACACCCAGCACCAGCCCCTGCTGCACCACCACCGCCTGGCCCACATCGGCGGCGCCCAGCGCATTGGCGACCTTGAACCCATGGGCGATATCGGCCTCGGCCTGCGCGTCCGGCTTGTGTAGCCCGAGAATGCCGGCATCTGCGGTCCCGCCGGCCAGGATGTCTTGCGGGCCGACCACGCGGAAACCCTCGCGCTCCAGCTCGCGGCCGATGGCGGCGAGCAGCCCATCGTCGCCCAGCGCGGCGGTGCCGATGCGGGCGAGAAGCTGGACGCCGCGCCAATCGAGCCCGAGCTCGGAGAGGCTCGGCCGCCGCACGCCGCCGGCCATGACCAGATCGACGACGCCAGCCTTCTTCATCTCGGCGATGATGCGGCCGGCCTCGCCAATGCGCGGCGCGATATGGGGAAAGCCGTCGACCGTGGCCGGATCGTGCTGGCCGGCGAAGGCGACGATGAATACGGGGCGGCCCTGTTCCCGGGCGGCTTCTGCGACGCGGCGCGGAAGAGTACCGCCGCCGGCAAGGATGCCGAGCGGCCCAGGCGTATCAGTCGGCATTCTGAGCGGGCGGCTGGCACAGCCCGCGGCTCGACTTGGCGCGGGCGAATTCAACGATCTGCCGCACATACTGGTTGGCTGGGTAGGTCCGCGCGACCTCCTCGACCCGCTCGGCCAGGGTGCCGTTCGGGCCGAACATCATCTTATAGGCGCTGCGCACGCCCTGAATGTCCTCGCGCGGCACGCCCCTGCGCTCCATGCCGATCAGGTTGAGCCCGGTCAGCGTGGCGCGGTCGCCCGTGACCATGCCGAAGGGGATGACGTCCTGATCGACGCCGGTCATGCCGCCAACCATGACATGTGGGCCGACGCGGACGAACTGATGGACCGCTGAGTTACCGCCGATAATGGCGAAGTCGCCCAGGGCCACGTGCCCGCCCAGCGTGGCGTTGTTGGCCATGATGATGTGGTTGCCCAGAACACAGTCATGGGCGACGTGCGAGCCGACCATGAACAGCCCGTCATCGCCAACCCGGGTCACCATGCCGCCGCCTTCCGTGCCGATATTCATCGTCACGTTCTCGCGGATGCGGTTGCGGGCGCCGATCTCCAAGGTCGCGGGCTCGCCCTTGTATTTCAGGTCCTGCGGGATCTGGCCCAGCGAGGCGAAGGGGAAGACGACCGTATCGGCGCCGATCGTGGTGCGCCCGTCGACCACGACATGGCTCGCCAGGCGGACCCGGTCGCCGAGAACCACGTCGGGGCCGATCATGCAATAGGGACCGATCGCGACGCCCCGTCCCAGGCAGGCGTTCGGATGAACGATCGCCGTGGGATGGATCGTGACCGCGATGCCGTCGACAGCGATGTCTGGGGTTTGCGTCAAAGCCGCCGTCTGGGGGCTACTCATCGACGATCATGGCGGTATAGGTCGCCTCGGCGCAGATCACGCCATTGACCTTCGCCTCGCCTTTGAACTTCCAGACATTGCCCCGCTTGTGGATGCGCTCGACATGGACGCGCAGCTGGTCCCCAGGCACGACCATCCTGCGGAAGCGGGCATTCTCGACCGACATGAAATAGACGAGGCTGCCCTCGACCTGCTGGCCGATCGTATAGACGACCAGGGTCGCCGCCGTCTGCGCCATCGCCTCGACGATCAAGACCCCCGGCATGATCGGTTTTCCCGGGAAATGCCCCTGGAAAAACGGCTCGTTGGCGGTGACGTTCTTGATCCCGACCGCGCTGTGGTCGATCACGATCTCCTCAAGGCGGTCGATCATCAGTATCGGATACCGATGCGGCAGCATCTTGAGAATCTCGTCGATCCCCAGCGTCGTGGGTCTCTCTTGCGTCTGCTGATGCGAATCCATCACGCGTCTACGCTATCTCAAATCCGACCGAAGCTTACTTCTTTTTTGCCGGCGGCGCCTTCTCGGCGGGCGTGGCCGCGGCAGCCGGCGCCTCGTTCGCCGAGCCGGGCGCCGGGATAGTGACGGTCACGGTCGGCAGCTTGGTATTCAGGCGCTGAATGACGTCGTCGGTGATGTCCATGTTCTTGTCGGCCATCGAGATCACGGCCTGCTTGTTCACCACCATGCCGATCCGCCGCTCGGCCGCAAACTGCTGGACGACGTCGCGCATATTGTCGCCGACGACATTGACCGCATCGCTCTCGCCGCGCTGGAAGGCTTCCTGAAGACCCTGCACGACGCGCTGGGCGTCGGCCTGCTTGCGCTGCAGAGCCTGCTGCTGCTCGTTCGCGGCCTCGGGCGCCATCACCGAACGGGTCCGGATGAACTGGTTCTGGGCGTTCTTCAGCTCTTCGTCCATCCGCTGGATCTGGTCGCGGATCTTGCGGCGCTCAGTCTCCAGCTGGGACTGGATGCTCTTGCCGGCGGCCGATTCGACCAGGATGCGCTGCATGTCGACGATGGCGACGGTGGGCGGGACGAGCGCCGGGCCGGCCGCCGCCGCGGGGGCGGCGGGCGCTGCCGCCGGGGTCTGGGCAAAGACGCTGGGCAGAACCGTGAAGGCGCCAAACAGCGCGAACCCGAATATGAAACTGGCACGAGACATGAAGCAAAACCTTCTAGAAATGAGATCCAAAGTTGAAGTTCAAAATCTGTCCCTTGTCCAAGCTCTGCTTCAGGTAGGGATAGGCGATATTGACGCGCACCAGGCCGAACGGCGATTTCCAGGAGACGCCGATGCCGGCCGAGGCGCGAAGGTCGAAGCTTTCGAAGATCGGGGCCGGCGTGATCACCTGCCCGTTATAGGTGAACGGCTTCGTGCTTTCGTGAATGCCGCCAAGCGAGCCGAAGTCGTTGAAGAGATAGGCCTTGATGCCGTATTCCTGCGGCAAGCCCAGCGGCACGCTCGTCTCGAGCGAGCCTGCGTAATAATACTCGCCGCCCAGCGGGTCGTGGGTCTGGACGTCGCGCGGACCGATGCCGGCGGTACGGAAACCACGCAGATTGTCGCCGCCGACGAAGAAGCGGCTTTCGATATTGACCTTCTCGCCGATGCCGACCACGTCGCCGCCTTCGATGCGGGCATTCAGGATCCAGCCATCGGCGATCGGGTAATAGTAGCCGGCCTTCGCCACCGTCTGCAGGAAGTGGTTGGTGCCGCCCAGGCCGGCGAGCGTCGTCTGGACGCTGAGGATATACCCCTTGGTCGTGTCGACGCGGGCATCGCGGCGGTCATAGACCAGCGCCTGGGCGATCGATGACGTGAAGCGCAGCCCCAGCTCTTCGTAAATATACGGCGAAACCGCATAGCCGACGCAGCCGTAGATGTTGGCGCCGAAGCCGCAGCCGCCGATATTGGTCAGCTGGTTGGCGGTGAAGCTGTAGGTCAGCGTCTGGCGCAGGTTTTCCGACAGGGCATAGCCGGCGCGGACGTCGAAGCCGGTGCGCTCCTGGTCGTAGGAATAGTTCTGCGTGTAATTGCTGACGCTGCGGATGATGTCGAAGCCCGCGGCAATGTCGCGGCCCAGCAGGTAGGGCTGGGTGTAGCTGATATTCAGCTGCTGGTAGTAGCTGGATATTTCCGCCCCGAACGACAGGTCCTTGCCTTCGCCGAACAGGTTGCGCTGGCGGATGTTGAACTGGGCGAACGCCCCGTCGAGGCCGGAATAGCCGGCGCCGACCGATACTTCGCCGGTGCTCTTCTCCGTCACCTTGACGTCGACGATGGTCTTGTCGGGCTCGGAGCCCGGCGTGTTGGTGACGCTGACCTTGTCGAAATAGTCGAGGTCCTTCAGGTTCTGCTCCGATTTCTTGAGCAGGTCCTGGTTGAAGGCGTCGCCCTCGGCCAGCCGCATCTCGCGGCGGATGACCTCGTCGATCGTGGTCTCGTTGCCGGAGACATTGATCCGCTCGACGAAGATACGCGGGCCTTCACTGACGTCGTAGACGATGTCGACGGTGTGGGTGTCGCGGTTCTTGGTGAATTCCGGCCGCACGTCGACGAAGGCGAAATGCTGCTGGGTCACCGCCTGGCTGAGCGCGGTGACCGTGTCCTCGATCTTCTGGGCGTTATAGACGTCGCCCTCGTGGGTCAGCAGATAGTCGTTGAGGGTCGCGACATCCAACCCCTTCAGCTCGCCGCGGATCTCGATCTTGCCGAAATTGAACTTCTCGCCCTCATCGATGGTGAAGGTGATGAAGAAGTCCTGGCGGTTCGGGGTCAGCTCGGCCACCGCCGAAACGGTGCGGAAATCGGCATAGCCGTTCGACAGGTAGAAGCGGCGCAGCAATTCCTTGTCGTATTGCAGCCGGTCCGGATCGTAGCTGTCGTTGGAGGTCAGGAAGCGCCACCAGATCGCTTCCTTGGTCAGGATCGCATCGCGCAGGTCGTCGCCGTCGAAGGCGTGGTTGCCGACGAAATTGATGCGGCTGACCGGCGTGCGCGGCCCCTCGTCGATCTCGAACACCAGGTCGACGCGGTTCTGGTCGAGCACGACCACCTTGGGCTCGACGCGGGCGGAATAGCGGCCGGCGCGGCGATAGAGCTCGAGGATGCGGTCGACGTCGGCCTGGACGCGGGTGCGGGTATAGACCGTGCGCGGCTTGATCTGGATTTCGTCGGTCAGCTTGTCGGATTCGAGCTTCTTGTTGCCCTCGAACGCGATCTTGTTGACGATCGGGTTTTCCGCCACCAGCACCACCAGCACATTGCCGTCGCGGCGGAATGTGACGTCGGCGAACAGGCCGGTCTGGAACAGGTTCTTGAGCGAGACGTCTTCCTGGCCGGGATCGAACGGATCGCCCGGCTTGACGGTCATATAGGACAGGACGGTCCCAGCCTCGATGCGCTGCGTGCCTTCGACACGAATGTCGGCGATAACGCCGCCTTGCGGCTGCGCCATCGCGACGAGGGGCACGAGCAGCGCAAATACCGGCACAGCATAAGGCGCGGTATGAGCAGCCGTCATGAGCAGCGGTGCAACCCACCGGTTCATTTGTCTATATCAACCTTAGGATCAAGTTCCGGAAGAAAGGTGAAACAGCCTCGATAGGTCATGCCACATGACGAAGACGAAAAATGACACGATCAACGCGAAGCCAACACGAAAACCGAAAGCAAGCGTGCGCTCGCTGATCGGACGCCGACTCACCGCCTCGATTGCATAGAACAGCAGATGCCCGCCGTCCAGCACTGGAATGGGAAAAAGATTGATTAAACCCAAGCTGATCGACAGCAGGGCGATCACATTGATCAAGGGAATGATGCCCTGGTGCGAAACGGCCCCGATAACCTGCCCGATCCCGATAGGTCCGCTGAGGTCGTCGGTGCTGCGGCGCCCGACGATCATTTGTCCGATGGTCGACAGCGAGCCCGAGGCAATCGACCAGGTTTCGCCCGTCGCCCGCCATAGAGCCGTCAGCGGATCCTCATGGCGAAGCACGGTCTCGCTCGACGGATAGATGCCCAGCTGCCCCATCTTGGTCTTGTTGCCCAGTATGTCCTTTTCCTCGACGACATCGGGCGTCACCATCACGGTGACCGGCTGACCGCCGCGGCGAAGGTCGAAAGTCAGCGCATCGCCGGCATCCATCATCACGGCCTGCCGCAGTTCCTCGAACCGGTGGATTGTGACCCCGTCGATGCTTTCGACCACATCGTTGGCTTGCAGGCCGGCCTTCTCCGCGGCCGAGCCGGCCTTTATGCTGCCGATCACCGGCGGCGTGAAGGGTTGGCCGACGGTCGCGAACAGCGCCGTCATGATCACGATGGCGAAGAGGAAATTGGCCAGCGGCCCGGCCGCCACGATCAGCGCCTTCTGCCACAGCGCCTTATGGGTGAAGGAGACGCGCCGCGCCTCGGCATCCATCTGGGCCGCCAGCTCCATGTCCGGGCGGCTCGATGCGTCGGCGTCGCCGAACATCTTGACGAAGCCGCCGATCGGCAGCCAGGCGACGCGCCAGCGCGTGCCGGTCTTGTCGGTCCAGCCGAACAGTTCTCCGCCGAAGCCGATGGAGAAGGCCTCGATCTTCACGTCGCAACGGCGCGCGACCCAGAAATGGCCGAATTCATGAACGAAAACCAGGATGGACAGAGCGACGATGTAAATCGGCCCGGCATGGACCAGCCAATTGAGGAAGCCATGCAGCGAGGCAATCACATGCGCCATCGTTCGTCCTTACAAACCAGTGCTGAGGGAGCGGCGCGTCAGGCGCGAGCCAATGAAGTCTTCGGCATAAAGCCTTGCCTCATTGTCGACGGCAACGACGTCATCGATTGAGCCGGGTATTGAACTCGGGAGCGTATCGAGTGCGCTTTCCACCACCCGCTCAATATCGAGAAAACCAATCCGACCCGCTAGGAAACTGGCGACTGCGGTCTCGTTGGCCGCGTTGAGAATTGTAGGGGCGTCCCCCCCCTTTTGCAAGGCGTGTCTGGCCAGGGCCAGGGCCGGGAAGCGGATGGGATCGGCCGGCTCGAAGGTCAGCTGGCCGATCTTCGCGAGGTCCAGACTGTCGGCCACGACCGGCATGCGGTCGGGATAAGCCATGGCAACCGCGATGGGGGTTCGCATGTCCGGCGTGCCCAGCTGGGCCAGCGTCGAGCCGTCGTGATACTCGACCATCGAATGGATCACCGACTGCGGATGGACCACCACGTCGATCTGGGTTTCGGGCAGGCCGAACAGGAAATGGGCTTCGATGATCTCGAGCCCCTTGTTCATCATCGTCGCGCTGTCGATCGAGATCTTGGAGCCCATCGACCAGACCGGATGGGCCACGGCCTGGGCGATCGAGGCGCCCTCCATGCGGGCGCGCGGCCAAGTGCGGAACGGGCCACCGGACGCGGTCAGGATGATCTTCACCACCGCGCCCTTCTGGGCGGCGTTGAAGACCTGAAACACCGCGCTGTGCTCGCTGTCGACCGGCAGCAGGGTCGTTCCGTGCTTCGCCACCTCGGCCAGCATCAGCGGGCCGGCGCAGACCAGGCATTCCTTGTTGGCGAAGGCGACGGCCGCGCCCGAACGGCAGGCCGACAGGGTCGGCTGCAGGCCGGCCGCGCCGACAATGGCAGCCATCACCAGGTCGGCGGGACGCGCCGCCGCCTCGGACACCGCCTCAGGCCCGGCGGCGGCCTCGATGCCGCTGCCCGACAGCACCTCTTTCAGCGCGCCATAGGCCTTGGGATCGGCAACGACGGCGAGCTTGGCGCCGACGCGGCGAGCCAAGCTGGCCAACGCCTCGACGTCGCGATTGGCGGTCAGCGCCTCGACCTCCCACTTGTCGCGATTCTCCTCGACCAGGCTCAGCGTCTGGGTGCCGACCGAGCCGGTGGCGCCCAGAATGCTGATGCGACGTGCTTTGGATCCACTCATGGCGACAAACCCGCGGTTAGACCGAGACTATGCAGAAGGGCGAATGACGGCGCGGCCCATAGAAGCGCATCGATCCTGTCGAGCATACCACCATGGCCGGGGATCAAATTGCCAGAGTCTTTCACGCCGAACCTTCGCTTCATTGCCGACTCGAACAAATCGCCCCCCTGCCCCAACAATGACAGCAGCGCCGCGATGGCGACAACCTGGACCGGCCGGGAGGCATTGAGCGCCAGAGATAAGCACAATGCGGCGACGGCTGCGAATCCCAATCCTCCAAAGAAGCCCGACCAAGTCTTGTTGGGGCTGATCGCCGGCGCGAGACGCGGCCCCTTCAAGCTTCTTCCCACGGCGTAGGCGCCGATATCCGTCGCCCAGACGGTGACGAAGACGAACAGCAGCATCGGCCACCCGCCGTTGAACGGATCGTGCAGCCAGGCCAGCGCCAGCAAGGTGAGGCCGACATAGGGCAAACCGAAGGCCGCGAACCCTCTGTTCTTGAGGCTCGTCCCGACCACCAGCCCGATCAGAATCGTGAAGACCGCCAGCGCCCGCAGCGCGTCGCCGATGCCGTAGAGCCAAAAGAGGACGAGGACGACGAAGGGCACGGCATGGGGCCACCACACCATACGGCCGGTGACCAGCCTGAGCCACTCGCCGAACCCGATCGCGGAGGCGATTGCAATCGCGATGTCGAAAGCATGCGACGGCAGGAAGGCAAGCAGAAGGACCAGGGGGCCAAGGACCACCCCGGACGCGATCCGGTAATAGAGGTTGCGGTTGTCAGCGGCTGACAACGGCGCCATAGCGGCGTTCACGCCGGCGGAACTCGCTGATGGCGTTCTCCAGGTCGGTCTTCGAAAAGTCCGGCCACAGCGTGTCGAGGAACACCAGCTCCGCGTAGGCGGATTGCCACAGGAAGAAATTGCTGATGCGCTGCTCGCCCGAGGTCCTGATCACTAGGTCCGGGTCGGGCAGTTCGCGGGTCCACAGCGCGCGTGAGATCGTGTCCTGGTCGATGGCGGCGGGATCGATCTCGCCCGCCTTGGCGGCGGCAGCCAGCTTGCGCGCGGCCTGGACCATGTCCTGCCGCCCGCCATAGGAGAGCGCGACGGTGAAATTGAGGGACGAATTGCCGGCGGTGAGCGACTCCCCATGCTCGATCAGATTGACGATATCGGGCGCCAGCCGGGCGCGCTCACCGATGACACGGAGCCGGACGCCGTTCTTGTGCAGGTCGGCGATCTCGCTGCGCAGATAGAGGCGCAGCAGGAGCATCAGCTCCTCCACCTCCTCGATCGGGCGGCCCCAATTCTCGGCCGAGAAACCGAAGATGGTGAGATAGGGAATCCCCAGCGCCCGCGCCGCCTCGACGATCCGGCGCACGGCCTCCATGCCGCTGCGGTGGCCGGCGGTGCGGAACATCCCCCTGGCCTGGGCCCAGCGGCCGTTGCCGTCCATGATGACGGCGACATGCCGCGGACCGGGATCGGTCGCGAATTCGGCAGCGGCGGTCATCAGATCTGTTTGATCTCCTTTTCCTTCGTTTGCAGCGACTCATCGACCTTCTTGATATGCTGGTCGGTCAGACGCTGTACCTCTCCTGAGAGCTTCTCATGCTCATCCTCGGAGATTTCATTGTCTTTCTCCAGACGTTTCAGCATTTCCATGCCGTCGCGGCGGACATTTCGGATGGCGACACGCGCCTGCTCGGCATATTTGCCGGCAACTTTGGCCAATTCGAGGCGGCGTTCCTCGGTCAACTCGGGAATCGGCACACGGATCAGGCCGCCGTCCTGCTGCGGGTTGAGGCCGAGGCCCGATTCGCGGATCGCCTTGTCGACCGCCTTCACCAGCGCCTTGTCCCAGACCTGGACGGTGATCAGCCGTGCCTCGGGCACGGAGACGGTGGCAAGCTGCGACAGGTGCATATTGCCGCCATAGGCATCGACCTGGACCGAATCCAGCAGGTTCACCGACGCGCGGCCGGTCCTCAAGCCCGCGAATTCCTTGCGCAGAGCCTCCAGCGCGCCGTCCATGCGGCGCGCGAAATCGTCGAGACGCGAATCAGACATGTGAGAGTTCCCTCCGTTGCCGCTCGGGCGTTCCTTATCGAGGCCCGGGACGGGGAATTATTACTCGCCTTCCACCACTGTATATCGCCCGCGGCCGCGGAAGATATCGGCGAAGCCATCATGCTCGGTGATGGAGAAGACAAGAATGGGGATTTTGCTTTCGCGGGCAAGGGCAATCGCCGCCGCGTCCATGACTTGCAGGTCCTTGGCCAGCACTTCGAGATAGGTCAGCCGGTCATAGCGGACCGCGTTCGGGTCCTTGTGCGGATCGGCGGTATAGACGCCGTCCACCTTGGTGCCCTTGAGCAGCGCGTCGCAGCCCATCTCGGAAGCCCTGAGCGCGGCGGCCGTGTCGGTGGTGAAGAACGGGTTGCCGGTGCCGGCGCCGAAGATCACCACCCGGCCCTTTTCCATGTGCCGCACGGCACGGCGGCGGATATAGGGCTCGCAAACGGTGGACATCGGGATGGCCGACTGGACCCGCGTCTGGACGCCCAGGCGCTCCAGCGCGTTCTGCATGGCGAGCGAATTGATCACCGTCGCCAGCATGCCCATATAGTCGGCCGAGGCCCGCTCCATCCCCTGGGCGGCGCCGGAAAGGCCGCGGAAGATGTTGCCGCCGCCGATCACGAGGCAGACCTCGATCCCCAGCGCGACAACCGCCTGCACTTCCGTGGCGACGCGATCGACGGTCTCGGGATCGAGACCGTATTCGCGCTCCCCCATCAGCGCTTCACCGGAAACCTTGAGGAGAACGCGCTTGTAAGGGGGAATTTCCGACATCGGTGTCCTGGGTAGTTTAGTGCGCCATCTTCGCGACTTCGGTCGCGAAGTCATCACCTTCGGGCTTTTCGATGCCTTCGCCAAGAGCAAAGCGGACGAAGCCCGACAAGGTCACGGGAGCGCCGACATCCTTGGCGGCATTCTCGACCACCTTGCCGACCTTGGTCTCGCCGTCGATGACGAAGACCTGCTCCAGCAGCACCACTTCCTCGTAGTACTTGCGCAGACGGCCATCGACCATCTTCTCGATGATCGCCTCGGGCTTGCCCGACGCCTTGGCCTGATCGACCAGGATGGCACGCTCGCGCGCCAGGGCCGCCCCGTCGACCTCCTCGATGCGCAGCGCATCGGGCTTCGCCGCGGCGACATGCATCGCGATCTGGCGGCCCAGCGCGCCCAGCTTCTCCTGGTCGCCGGTCGATTCCAGCGCGACCAGCACGCCGATGCGGCCCAGCTCCGGCGCCAGCGCATTGTGGATGTAGGTCGAGACGACGCCGTGATTGACCGACAGCTTGGCCGCGCGGCGCAGCGACATGTTCTCGCCGATCGTCGCGATCAGATGGGTCAACTCCTCGGCGACCGAACGGCCGCTCGGATAGGGCATCTGCTTCAGGCTCTCCATGTCGGCCGACGAGGTCAGCGCCAGCTTGGCGACGTCGCGCACATAGGCCTGGAAGCCGTCGTTGCGGGCGACGAAGTCGGTCTCGGCATTGACCTCGACCACCGAGCCTTCGCGCGGGCCGGACGAGATGCCGACCAGGCCCTGGGACGCCACGCGGCCGGACTTCTTGGCCGCGGCGGCCAAGCCCTTCTTGCGCAGCCAGTCGATCGCGCCCTCGACATCGCCTTCGGCGGCGGTCAGCGCATTCTTGCAATCCATCATACCCGCGCCGGTCTTCTCGCGCAGATCCTTGACCAGGGAGGCGGTAACTTCAGCCATGGTTCCTGTCCATCAATGAGGTGGTTGATTCACGAAAAAACGGCCGGGCGGAGGGTCCGATCGCGAACCCGCCGCCCGGCCGTCCTGGATACTTATGCGGACGGCTGAGCAGCCTCTGCGTCGGCGGCCGGAGCAGCCTCGGCTTCGACATCGGCCTCGGGCAATTCTTCGGCCGGCGCCTCTTCCAGCTCGCCGACATCGACGCCCGACGCCATCAGCTCGGCCTGCAGGCCGTCGAGGACGGCGCCCGAGACCAGCTCGCAATAGAGCTCGATCGCGCGCAGCGCGTCGTCATTGCCCGGGATCGGGAAGCTCACGCCCTCGGGGCTGGCGTTCGAGTCGCAAATCGCGACGACCGGGATCTTCAGCTTGTTGGCTTCCTGGATCGCGATGTCCTCGCGCGGCACGTCGATGATGAAGATGATGTCCGGAATGCCGCCCATCTCCTTGATGCCGCCAAGCGCGCGGTCCAGCTTGTCCCGCTCGCGGGTCAGCTGCAGGAGCTCTTTCTTGGTCAGACCGGCTTGCCGGGCAGGATCGGTCAGCTGCTCATCCAGCTCGCGCAGCCGCTTGATCGACAGCGACATCGTCTTCCAGTTGGTCAGCATGCCGCCGAGCCAGCGATGGTTGACGTAGTACTGGCCGCAGCGCTGGGCGGCGGCGGCGACCTTTTCCTGCGCCTGGCGTTTGGTGCCGACGAACAGCACCCGGCCGCCATTGGCGGCGACCTCGCGGATCGCGGTCAGCGCCTGGTGCAGCATCGGCACCGTCTGCTCGAGATCGATGATATGGACGTTGTTGCGGACGCCGAAGATGAAGGGCTTCATCCGCGGGTTCCAGCGGCGGGTGTGATGACCGAAGTGAACGCCGGCCTCAAGGAGCTGGCGCATGGTGAAATTGGGCAGAGTCATAGTGTCTTCCGTTCCGGTTGATGCCTCCGCGGGAGTGGTCCTTCAAGGACACCGGAGCAGCGCCGGAAGAGGTCTCCGGAACACCGCCAAGCCCGCGTGTGAATTTACCCGCGCGCCTGAAAGCTTGCGGGCAGCGGTGATATATAGCGTTAAGCGCGAAATGACAACCGGACCGCTCAACCACCCTGCCCCACCGCTGACGCGCGCTGGAATAAAGCCGCGGCAGGGCCGTCCAAGAAACAAAGCGGCGACAGCGCCATTTATTGATATATAGCTGTGGTTTGGCCGCTGGAGCGGCCTACCCTCGCCGTATTTACAACACCATCTGATGCTATGAAGCGCTGGTGAGCGCTCAGTTTGAGGAGACACAGAATGCGTACCGGCTATCTTCGCCATACAGCCCTGGCGCTTATCGTGCTGACGGCAGCCGCGTGCCAGACCCCGACCCCTTATGGCCCGGCGGCGTCGCCGAACGGTGACGGCTATACCACCCAGCAGATCGAATCGAACCGTTTCCGCGTGTCGTTCAAGGGCAACTCGGTGACCAATCGTCAGACGGTCGACACCTACATGCTGTACCGCGCGGCCGAGGTGACGCTGCAGAATGCCGGCGACTATTTCGTCGTCGTCAATAAGGATGTCGACAAGAACACGGCCTATGAAAATTACGGCGACGACCTGGCCTGGGGCTGGGGCGGCGGCTGGGGCTGGCGCCATGGCGGCTGGGGCGGCCCGGGCTTCGGTGGCGGCATCGACTATACGCGGCCGATCTCGAACTATGACGCGATCGCCGATGTCGTGACGTATCGCGGAACGAAACCGGCCGGCAACGCCAACGCATACGACGCCCGCGAGGTGATGAACGCGATCGGCCCGACCATCGTCCGCATCGCCCCGGCGCCGGGCGCGCCGCCGGCGATGGCTCCGGCCCCCGCGCCCGCTAAGCCTGGATACTAGAGCAGATCGCGATCCGGCGGCTTCACCGGATCGCGTGAAGCCGCTTCTATTCGGTCTTGCTTTCGCCAGGCGGCATCCCCGCCAGCTTTTGCATGAGATCGATCGGGAACGGGAAGACGATCGTCGAGCTTCGTTCGCTGGCGATATCGAACAATGTCGCGAGGTATCGAAGCTGCATCGCCTGCGGCACGGGGGCGAGAGTTTGAGCGGCTTCGAGCAGCTTTTGGGCAGCCTGTTGCTCGCCTTGGGCATTGATGATCTTGGCGCGGCGGCTGCGCTCGGCCTCCGCCTGCCGCGCAATCGCCCGGATCATGCTCTCGTCGAGGTCGATCCGCTTGATCTCCACGTTGGAAACCTTGATGCCCCAGGCGTCGGTCTGCTTGTCGAGCAAATCCTGAATGTCGTCATTGAGCCTGTCGCGTTCGGTGAGCATTTCGTCCAGGTCATGCTTGCCTAGGACCGAGCGTAACGTCGTTTGTGCCAGCTGGCTTGTCGCGTCCATGTAGTTTTTGGCCTGTATCACCGCGCGCTCGGCATCGACGACGCGGAAATAGACGACGGCGCTTACTTTCACAGAGACATTGTCTCTTGAGATCACATCCTGGCTCGGCACCTCGTCGACCACGATCCGCAAATCGACCCGCACCATTTGCTGGACCCAAGGTACGAGCAGCACAAGCCCGGGTCCCTTGGTGCCGGTAAAGCGGCCGAGCGTGAAGATGACGCCGCGCTCGTATTCGCGAAAGATACGGACAGCCGAGCTGAGGATGATCAACGTGAAGAGAAGGATAATGACGATCGTGGCAAAATTTATGTACACGGCGTTTTCTCCTTATTCGAATTACGAATTGAGCCTTGTTGCCGCTTCAACGATCAGGACAAGACCTTCGCGTTTGGTGACTTTCACGTGCGTTCCCGGCTGCAATCGATCTTGAGCCACGGCGCGCCAGATTTCTCCTCTAACCCGGACCCTTCCTTCCCCGCCGGTCCAGGCGAGAACCTCGCCCTCCGCCCCGATGAGCGCTTCGCCGCCGGTGACGACGGGGTGTCGCCGAGCACCGGCCAGCTTTGACAAAGCGAGCATGAAAAAGCCGGCCGCAACCACCGTCGCCGCGGCGACGACCGAGGTCGACAGACCGAATCCGGGCGCGTTCGATGGGAACATCATGATCGCGCCGATCGCGAACGCGACGATCCCGCCGGCGCCGATCACGCCGAACGTACCGATGAAGACCTCGGCCACCATGAGACCGATCCCGAGGAAAAACAGGGCGGCGCCGGCCAGGTCGATCGGCAGGAGATCGAGCGCGAAAAGAGCGGTGAGCAGACAGATCCCGCCGACCACTCCCGGGAACACGGCCCCCGGCGTGGTTGCCTCGAAGACCAGTCCGAATATGCCGATCAGCATTAGCAAGAAATCGATGTTCGGATCGGTAATGACGGCCAGCAGTCTCGTCCGCCAATCCGGGGGCACGACAAGGACCTCCAGCCCGGCCGTTTCCAGGCGTTGAGGCTTGCCGGCGACCATCGCGACCCGGCCGTCGATCTTCCGCAGAAGGTCCGGCACATCGTCGGCAATGACATCGATGACGTGAAGCTTGAGGGCATCGGAGGCCGGGAGGCTGACAGCGCTGCGTACGGCATCGGCACCCCAATCCGCGTTGCGGCCGTTGAGCTGCGCGAGGCTCTGGATATAGGCCACGGCATCGTTGATGATCTTGCGCGATTCGGTGTCCGTTGGCTCAATGACAGGCGTTTCGCTCGGCTTGCGCTCCCCCGCGCCTTCCTTGCCTTGCGGACTTGGGTTCCCGGGAGTCTGTCCTGGCTGGCCGCCTGGAAGGCCCGGCAGGCCGATCTGGATCGGCGTGGCCGCACCGAGATTTGTACCGGGCGCCATTGCGGCAACAGCGCTCGCATAGAGCATATAGGTTCCGGCGCTCGCCGCTCTGGCCCCC
>CAZNNJ010000008.1:0-23858 GCA_964574305.1 uncultured Rhodospirillales bacterium
GGATTCGTGGACGTCGAGCACGACGTGGCGAAGGCGCCCGGCGCTTTCCGGATTTCCTGGTGAACCGACGCGGCTGGTCTTCGGATCGTTGACCTTGCTGATGTCAATCCCGTGGTGCGGACCGCCAACAAAGGCCCAATCCTGCGACGGGAACCAGTCATATATGCGTAAATCGGCTTCGGCGTCGGGATCGTTGGCCTCGAACCGAACGTATTCCATGTTTGGGATCGAGAACTTCATGTTCCCCGAACTGCAGGATGTGTCGGTCACGTCTCCCGGTTCCATTTTTCGATTGAATAGATTGCGGCGAAAACGTGTTCCATCCGGAAGCGCCATGGCCCAATGCGTCGAGGTAATTTCCCGGTTCGGATAATACCCGGTGCGCAGCCAGCCGACGGCATCTGACAGGGGATCGCGGAAGATCAGAACCCAGGACTCCTGCCAGTCCAGATCCTCTGTTGGCCGATGCGGAAGATCAAGGTCCGAGTAAAGCGACATAAAATGGTTCTCCCTAGCTGTTCTGCAGTAAACAGGTGCGCAGCGACTGCTCGCCTCGCCCGCCCGGCAACCGGTCGCGCCGCGGAATTCCGATCGCCGCCCACCTCCCCTGGTGGTCAAGAGCTCGGCAACCCTGCGCGGCCTGCGGCGGTGAAATCCCTCGACGGCCACAGTGGCCGCCCCCCTCGCAGTCAGATTTGGCAGTGCGCTTCAAGAAACCGGAGGCACCCGCATGCGCTGCAGACCGAAGGGGCGATCGAATCTGACACGAGAAGATAGGCGTGAGATGTCGCCCGCCAATGATCCCGGCGGCCGCGCCAATTGACCGAAGCTAACAGTCGCGGGAGGACGGGATGGCATGAGAGCCGTGCCGGTGGCTCAATTGTCCGACAATGGCCCCGCGTCGCTCAAGGGTTACGGTATCGGAATGCCCGTTCAGGACGGCATTACAGGCGCTGTCATTTTGCATCAACCGGGTTGTCGCCAGCGGCCATTGCCGCTTCGTTGACCGCGCGCGAATCTTGTATGCCACCTTGCCGGCGCGCTCGGTGCACACATTCAAACCAGCCACGGAGGCGCAAGTGCCTTTCGATCTTCTCATCAAGAACGGCGTGATCGTCGATGGTACGCGGGTTCCACGATACATAGCCGATATCGCTATTCGGGACGGTGTCATTAAACGGATTGGGCGATCGCTACCGACAGAAGGCGCGGCCAAGGTCATCGACGCCTCGGGCCGAATCGTTGCGCCAGGCGTTATCGATCCGCATACGCATTATGACGCGCAGGTGAACTGGGATCCCTATTGCACTAACTCCAGCTGGCATGGAAACACAACCGTCGTCGTCGGCAATTGCGGCTTCGGCTTCATGCCCTGCAAGGCCGCCGATCGCGACCGTTACATGCAAATGATGTACAACACAGAGCAAGTGCCGCTGGATGCCATGCGGAAGGCGCTGCCCTGGACCTGGGAGAGCTTCCCTGAGTGGATGGCGCACATGCGCAAACTCTCCAAGGGCATCAATCTAGCGGCCTTCATGCCGCTGAATTCGCTCATGATCTACGTCATGGGCTACGAGGCCGCCAAATCCCGGGGAGCCACTGCCGCCGAGCGCACCAGGATGCGCGACCTATTGCACGAAGCGATGGACGCAGGGGCCATCGGGTTCGGACTATCCTATCTAAACGAGTTCAACAGCCATAAGGACATCGACGGCACTCCGATGCCGACAGATTCGATGTTTATCGAGGATGCCTTTCACCTCGCGGAGGTTCTTCGCGAACGCGGCGAGGGGGTCATCCAATGCCTTGTCGAACTTCCACCAGGCAAGGTCGCGAATCGGTTCGTCGCCGAGCGATTGGCCGAGGTGTCGGGCCGCCCCGTGATCATGAATCTCGTCACTCCCCTTGACGCTTTGCCGGAACACCACCGGAGCCTCATGGCATGGCTCGATGAGATGGAGGAGAAGGGCCTGAACATCTTTGGCCAAGCCTTCGTCAACCGGACTTGGGCTCAGTTCACGGCGCTTGAAGCGGACATGTGGAACAGCGCCACCAACACTCTGACGGCCTTCAGTGTGGCGTCCCCCGAGAAGAAGCGCCAGCTCTCACGTGACCCAACTTTCCGAGCCCAGCTCAATGCCGAATATGATCCGACACATTGGTCCGGATCCGGGGGGCCGGTGGAAACGTTCCGCCTGATCGACGCCAAGGGAGCGGAAGCGTTCCGCAAGTACAATGGTGCTCTGCTGGGCGAAATCGCTGCGGACCTCAAAGTCACTGCCATGGACGCGCTGTTTGAGATCATCGCGGCCTCCGATCTTCTCGCCGAGTTTCGCTCGACGCTCGCCACCAGCGAAGATCCGAGAATGTCCGCGGAAGTTGTTGGCCACAAACGTGTCCTCCCCGGAACCTCGGATGGGGGTGCCCATGTGAAAATCCATTCTGGCGGGCAATTCTCGACAGACAACATCATGTGGCTGACCCGCGAGACAGGGCTGATCTCACTGGAAGAAATGCATTACAAGATGAGCTACCTCCCGGCTCGCGTGATCGGCCTGGAGCGTCGTGGCGCTCTGCTGGAAGGCTACGCCGCGGATCTCTACATCTACGACTACCAGACACTGGCTTACGACCGGCACAGTTACGAGACCGTGCATGACCTGCCGGAAGGCGACTGGCGCCGCGTCGCGCGGGCAAAGGGGGTGGACTGGGTGATCGTGAATGGCGAGGCGATCTTCCGCAACGGCGAGCCGACCGGAGCCAAACCTGGTCATATGCTGAGCGCGGGCGGACTTGAGAAGGATGAGGCGATCGCCAATATCCCCGCGCTGGCGGCGGAATAAGCCCGGCTCCAAGATGAGCGCTCGCGGCGCGCAAGATTGCAACGTACCGAGGACCGGCAAGTGTGCCGAACGGCTATTGCTGGTTTTCGGCGAGGTTAGACTTGCTTTGGCCGGCAGACTTCATTCGCGTGGCAGATTGCACCCGACAAACATCGCAGCGTTCTATGCCTGGTGACCGCTGCCGAGGCTGGATTTGGCTTTCTGTCGTTACCTGCTCTCCGCATCGTCGATATCAACGTCAGGATCTAGAATGAGCGACAAGGAATCTGCACCGCTCAGAGCCTCGGAGACGCCTCAGTCATATGAATCTACGGAATCTATCGCGATCAATTTCCGCGACTTCGGAGGCATCCCAACTGGCCAGGGCGGCAGAATCCGAACCGATTGCTTATACCGCTCGGGCCATATGGCCGATCAGACTGCCGTAGCGACGCGGCGATTGTTGGCCTATGACTTCGTTCTGATTGCCGATCTACGCTACACGGGCGAGCGACTGCAACAGCCGTCGCATTGGCCGCCGAACTTTGCGAATCGAATCTTCGCTCATGATGAGGAACGCAGTGGAGTTGCCCCGCACGTTTTCCTGTTCAACCAGCCAAGTTGCGCTGTGGAAGATGTTCGCCGATATTACATCGACCTGTACCGAAAGTTACCGCTGAACCAGTCCTACCGGTCGCTCTTCGCGAAGATCATCCGCAGGATGACCGAAGTCGACGGACGGGTTCTGTTTCACTGCACTGCGGGCAAGGATAGGACGGGCATTCTCGTCGCGCTGGTTCTACATCTGCTGGGCGCAGACTGGGAGGTGATCCTGGCCGACTACCTCCGTTCGGCGCAGGATCCTGGCTTGGTGACGCTGAGCCCGTCAATCCGGGAACGGCTTTCGGCCGGTTTTGGGCCTGAGCGGGCCGACGAACTGGTTTCCGCGTTGCTCTCCGTCGAGCCGATTTATCTCGAAGCTGCGTTTCAAGCCATCGAACGGGAATGCGGATCCTTGGCATCCTACTTCAAGCAAATGGAGGTCACGCCTGCAATTCGTGAAAGCCTACGCGACCGATATATGGCGCAATGACCGATACCGCTCCGATTTCTGCCTTGATTGCGCTGTTGGCCAAGTTCTCGCCCCACCTTCGCAAACCGGCGCCAAGGCAAAGCTTGATCCACGCAAACACAAACAACCTCAGCTGACTGGCCCACCGGAACAACCATCCAACTCGCTAGATGGCGGCTCCGCCGCTCCGCCGCTCATGGCGTGGAAGCTGCGTTGCTTTCGTTCATCGCCGTACTCTCGTTAAAGGCTCCTGGCGTCGGCGTTATGCCCATCGTCCAGTCCATCTGCAGACTGATCACAGATACCACGCACCCCGGACTTTGCCCTTCTACCGGAAAGATCCCCCGGCAGCCAACGGCGTCGCGTTGGCTGCCGGGGGCAGTCGGGGAAGTAGCCGCCCTTATGGCGGCAGGTCCAGCGTAGAGGGAACTATCTACGCCGACTGAGGCCCGCGACACGGGGCATCACGAGGATTGAACGCCCCCCAAGAATCCGTGTCGCGGAATTCCGCGACCAGGTCAGAAAATGCAATCGAATTTCATCAGCGCTTACTCTTACACTTGCGTCGCAGCCTACTGAGGAATCACCGGAAGCAGGATGCGCGATGGATGATCTCGGTCGTGCAGGATTACCTGGGTCGCAACCCTCGCCTGCTCGAGCGTCCCGCCGAGTTCATCCCAGATGTTCAAGTTCCGCGCCCAACGGGGAAAGGCGGAGCTGGCAACCTGTAAACGAACACGATGGCCGGCCTTGAATAGATTGCTCGTCGGCGTGAGTTCGATCCTGAATAGGTAGGGCTTGCCCGCCTCCAAAGGCTCAGCGGTCGTAAAACTGTTTGGGTCGTGCCGGTATCGCGCTCGGATAATACCCTCGGCGACCACGATCGCAGCTCCGTCGTGCGAGACGTCGACGAGGCGTGCGACGAAGTCTGTATCTTCAACGTCGGTCTTCGCCCAAATCTCTGCGATGGCCGTACCCGTCACCTCCAGATCTTCCAGCAGCGCCTCGGACGTATAGACCAGTACATCCTGTCGTTCTTCCACGGCCCGCTGCTCGGATGGCCCGGCAAACCTGTTCTGATTGAGATTGGTCCCGCCCCGGGTGGGCGTCGGATTAGCCGGGTCATAGGAGTAGGAATCGGCAGGGCCCGATGCCTCCGCCAGCGAAAGCACGCCATCGCCATAGCGCGTATTCGCCTTGCCGCCGCTATGCAAATACCAGGGCGTGACCTGAGTGCGCGCGATCGGCCACTCCTGTTCATCGCGCCATTGTTCCGCGCCCATGACCCAGATCTTTACCGGGGCAGTGGACGGGGCTTCATTAGTTAGCAAGCCTGCGAAGAACTCCATGGCCAAGCCGTCGATGCCTTCCGGATGTAGGGCGGTAGCCGCCGCGGCCCACTTACCCATGGATTCTCCGGTGATGTTGCTTAGGCCCGTATCATGGCACCAACGGCCGATGATCAGCCGCGTCTTCTCGCGCGCCTCCGGCGTCGCGGCACTGGCACGCATCCCTTCGAACTGGTCAACGGCGGCCTGAACAAAGAAATCGTACCAGCCGCCCACGATAAGGGCAGGCGCTTCAATGCGCGAATAATCTTGAGATCGTGCCGCCGCGGAAACCGTCGGCCCGTCTGCCTTTTCCTCGAGCAGCTTGAAAAAATGTTCGCCTATGCCGTTGCGCTTGAGCGGCTCGAACTGGTTCAGCGGCAGGATGTCGAACCCGCCGGGCTCGAAAAGACGATCGAAGTCCTGCATCAGACCTGCCATCGCCGCAGCGAACTCCTCGCCATCGACCCAACGACGCCGAAGGAGCGTTTCGAGGCCCACGATCATGAACCACCCGACGAGTGCTTCGAGCTCCAGCACCCCACCGCGGTAGACGAGCGTCCGCCTGGCGCTGCCCGGCGAAAGCAGTGGTGCCAGCCCTTTAAGGGCCGGAGGCTGCTCAGCAGCTGCGGCCCATTGGGTGTATCCGCCATAGGACATGCCAATAGAAAACACGGCCCCGTTCGAATACGGCAAAGAGGCGGCCCACGCGACCGCCTCGGCTCCGTCAGAACCGTCATTCACGAAGGGCTCGTAGTCCCCCTCCCCTCCGGACACGCCACGCTGCCGTGTATCCTGTACGACCAGGACGAAACCCTTCTGGGCGTAAAGCGGACGATTGATCGGGTAAATGGCCTTTCCATAGGGGGTGCGAAGCAGGACGACCGGCCAACGCCCGTCTCCAGCTGGCCGCGCCACATCTGCAAGTAGCACGGTCCCGTCGCGCAAGGCACAGGGGACGTTGTAACTGACGATCACCTCTTTTGGAGAGGCGTCTCTCGGGAACATGTGAACTCCATTTAAGTGCCGTGAGACAGATTCGCAACCGGCCGGTGGCTTACCCATGCCGACGGTAGAAGGCAGTTCCACCCGCCCGACGATCGGACAGATGGAATCGGATTTCAGGTTTCACTGCGCCAAGAGCAGCGCAAAGACGCCTGCCATGCATCCGAAGCGCCTCAGCGCTTGAGACTGGTGCATCAGAACTTCTTCGTTACCTCCAGACCAAAGGTCCGCGGCGGCAACCATTGCCCTTCATAGATGCCAAGGCTGTAGGCGGCATGCCCGAGAACGGCTTCATTCGTCACATTGCGGGCGAATGCGCGGATCGTCAGGTCGTCGTCGGGAGTAGCCAGGATCGCGTTCAGATTCACCTTGGCGTAGGCCGGCTGTTCATAGGCAGGCATATTAAACGGCTGGAAATAGTACTTGCCGCTCCAATGGACGTCGGCGCGAAGCGTCAGATTTGCAAACGGCCCCCATGTGACTGGGAAGTCGCCCTGCACACCGAGGTTGATCGAGTATTTCGGGGAATTTGGCGTGGTGTCGCCCTTGAGATCTTGGATTCCCGCAGTCGGATTTGCGCTATCCAGGCTGTGGAAGTTGGTAAACTCCGCATCCAGCCAAGTCCCCGAAAGATCCACGTGCCAAATGTTGCTCAGTTGAAGCGAGGTCTCAATGTCCGCGCCCCAGGTCCGGGCGTCGGCGTTTACGATAGTGGCGCTCACCACGTTCGCCTCGATGACCTGCAGCCCATTATAATGATAGTGGAAAACCGAGGCGTTCAAGGTGAGGCGGCCATCCAGGAACCTCGACTTGACCCCGCCCTCAACTGAGGTCAGTCGCTCGGGGCCATAGGCGTTGCCGCAGACCGTGCCCAGCCCGCCACCCTTGAAGCCCTTGGAGTACTGCGCGTAGACCATGACTCCAGGAGCGACGTCATATTGCGCCCCGATACGCGGGCTAAAGGAGTAGAAGGTCTCATTGACTTCGTTATTGTTGCAGGTGAGCGTCAGCGCCGGCGGAATGCCGGGGATGACCGCGCCCGCAGTCTGAAGGGACCGCTTGTCCTCCTTGGACAGCCGAGCGCCGCCGTAGATCCGCAGAGTATCGGTTATGCCGACCGTTTCATCGGTGAAGGCTGCGAGCGAGGTCGTCCTTTCAGTCAGATAGTTCTCAAGTATGGTCCCAGGCGGAATTCCGACACCGGGAGCGCCAGTGGCCACAATGATCGGAATGTCAGCGGTGGCGTTCTCATGGAAGGCATAGAGGCCGACAAGCCAGGAGCCCTTATTCGGCAGCGTGCCGTTCAGATTGAGTTCCTCGGAGAAAGACCGTGAGGGCTGCAACCGATCCGGTAGGAAAAGGAAGTCCACGCTCGTTCCATCGCCGTCCCACCGATTTCTGAAACTGTGGTCGATATAACCGGAGATCGACTTCAGATTGATGTCCGGCGTGACCTCCCAGCTCACCTGCCCGCGGGTAATCAGGGTTGAGCGATCGGACCAAGGATTGGATCCATCGCCTGTGGTATATGGCTCGAACGGGGCAATCGCAGTCGCAAACGCCGGCAGCACGAACACCGCCAAAGGCGTTATCGGACGGATGAGATTAGTCGTAGTTTGAAAATTGTCCTTCTGGTAGTCGACGGATAGGTCGGCGGTCACGGTTTCGGCGAGGTCGATTCCAAGGGCGCCACGCACACCGTACGCCTCATCCTTGTCCACGGTCCCGCCCGTGGTTAGGTTGTCTTGAAACCCCTCGGCACGACGACTGTATTCGGCACTGAGAAGACCGCGCACGCTCGACGAGATCGGCCCAGTGATGAGGCCATTGATCCCGTAGGTGCCATAATTGCCAACCGCGCCCTGGACTTGAGCGCTGGCCGTGTAGGACGGGGCCTGGGAGATGAAGTTGATCGCGCCACCCGTCGCGTTCATTCCATAGAGCGTACCCTGCGGGCCACGCAGGACCTCCACCCGCTGGAGATCGATGGGCGCCAACGTCTGCAAAGTGACACGCGGCATATAGAGGCCGTCGACATACACCGCGACATTGGGCTCGGCCACGCCGGTATCGACATTAACGCCGACGCCGCGGACGGTGACGAAGGCCGCGCCATAGGTCTGGCCGAACTCGACGCCCGGCACGCGCAGCGCGATCTCCGGAACCGACGTGATGCCCTCCTCCTTGAGCCTCTGAGAATCCAAGGCGCTGATCGAGCCGGGAACCTCCTGGAGCTTCTGCTCACGTTTTTGAGCGGTCACCACGATTTCTTCCATGGCCTCTTGCGCCAAGGCGATACCGGGCAACAACACCGAGAGAGCAGCAACACTCGCACCGAGTCGGATGCTGAGACGACGAAAACGACATGACAGGTGATTCATTTCTTTTTCCCCCAACGCGCTGCGCGCGTTTCAATTAACTGATCAACTAATCTATCATCATTCGCACGAACGTGCAATCGAATCATTTGGGCTCATCTGAAAGCATGAACGAACCCGTAGAGAGGCATGCCTTTGGCCGGGATCGGCTGACACAGGTGTATTGTTCGCTCGCTAGCCGTGCGCGGCGTCGCCCAGCCTATCCGGGCGCCGGCATGGCGACTATGTATGAAAAGCATCCTCCATCCCTCCGCCGGCAGTTTTTTTGCGGCTATTTATTAACCAATTGATTATCTTGCTCATCGAACCGCCCGCTTGGGCTGATCCGGCGGGCAGTACCGGTATGCTTGCTTTCCCATGCGGCGAACAATATTGACTTCCACCCGCACCCAGCGGGCGCGGTCGGAACACGCCTCGCATCACCCCGGAATGGCAGCCATTTCAGCATTCGCAACGTATTCGTCGACGCGGTAGCGTGGAATCACGCCAGCCTGGAATGCTGCTTCGGCGGCTTTCTTGACCTTGGCGACATAATCGTCGTGCGCGGGATAGAGCAGCTTGAGCTCCTCCGGCGAAAACGGCAGCGTCTGCCCCAGGAGGGCGCCCACCGGATTGCCGGTGCCCGTGTAGCGGGCGATTGGAACCTCCACGTCCGGAAGACGAACGCCACCGACCGCATTGCCGCTCTTGTCCAGAACGTAGTCCAGCGGGAAATCCGAAATCTCCATCTTGGCCTGGCTGGGTGGCGGCGGACCGCCGTTGACCCATTTATGGACATGGCCGATCGCGGCATCGATTGTCGGCCGATAGATGACTTCGCTGGCTTTGATGGTTTGGTGCGGCAGCGGCGGCAGAATTGCGCCGAGGCCGTCGCGAACCAACCATCGCGTGTCCAGCCCCCCTTCAGGAACATGGGATGCACCGGCAACTTCCCACTCGACGAAACGATCCGTGTCGGGTTGGCGGCGCGGATAATAGGTTAAGGCCTCCGTCTGGGTATTAATCTCCATGACGGGAGTGGAGAGGTCGTCGCGGACCTTCGCGGGAATGCGGACGATGCGGTGTCCCGCAGCTTTTGCGTCGGCGCCGGACGGCACCGGCTCGAGTTCCTCGACAAACGGCGACGCATTGCCGGCGCAGATAATCGGCATGATCGCATCGAAGGCGCTTTCGAGCGGTTGGACGCCGTTCGCATAGGAGATCAATCGGAAGCCTGACTGGGAGGCTCCGGCCGCGATAAGCTTGCGCACCTTCAACCCGCCCATCGGGTCGGGCCCGCTCAGTTTCCGATTCGGCCCTATCGCCCGTGCGGCTTGGGTGAAAATATCATACGAGTAATTATCGGACGGAATGTGAAGACCCGCATAGCGTTGTGGATCCCACTGCACCAATCCCATCTCAACCAAGCCCATCGGATTGCCGGTGGCCGCATACCCGTGGACCCCGACTCGCTGAGAGGCCACCGACACATAGGCAAAGCCGCCATAGAGACCGCGCGGTTCGCATACATTGAGAGCAAACCCGCTGGTGACATTCGTCCATTCGACAACCACTGTACCGTTGAAATCGCCTGGATTGCGCGGCCGCCGGACGAGGATACGGGTCTTGTAGGCGGCGGTATCCGGCGCGGGCATAACCGTCCATCGGCCATCCTCGGTCAATGCCCCCACCGGAGCATAACGACGCGCATCGCCCTCCAGGAAGTACTCTTCCTCTATGTACCCGATCTTTCCCATATCGCCGAAATAAGCGCCAAATGGCCAGCCGTGCTTGCCACCAGTGATCGGGCCAATGACTTTCCCCGAGGTGGGCGAAGCGGAAGACGCCGACCTCGCGCCCAAACTATTGGCCAAAAGCAGCCCGGCGGTCCCAGCCGCTGCATCCCGAAGCAATGATCGCCTTGACGGCATGGTTTCTTCTCCGCCGCGTTTCCTCGATTACAACCAGAGTCAACGGCGCGTACTATTGCCGTCTTTATCTTTGCAAGCTTCGGTCCTCCTGGGCGCTCAGCCAATGATCGGGTTCGACGGCCGGATTGACCTAAGTTGACGGTGCGGCAAATCCAAATCGCCCTGCGCGTTGACCAGGACCGGCTGAAATGGCCTGGTGAGAAATACATGCGGCTTTTAGGAGCGGTGTTTTAAGATGTACCGCATCCGAACAGCGGACTTGCCGACGTATGGCAAACCGATTGCGGCCCGATCGCTCGGGCCGTCGGAGCGGCGACGCGACGGGGCGGCTGGCCGCCCCGTCATCGGGCTTATCGTGAGCGAACGCCCACGCAAGCCGCGTTGTACTCGGCGATTTTGAGCTTCCCGAGCTGAGACATGTGGACCTCGTCGGGGCCGTCGGCGACGCGCAGACAACGATTAAGCTCAAACATGTGCGCGATCGGCGTGTCGTCGCTGATCCCCATGGCGCCGTGCGCCTGGATAGCGCGGTCGGTGACTTGCTGGGACATGCTGGGGGCGACGATCTTGATCGCGGCGATCAGATCGCGGGCAACCTTGTTGCCATGGCGGTCCATCTGGTCGGCGGCCTTGAGCGTGAGCAAGCGGGCCTGCTCGATCTCGCACCAGGACTTCGCGATATCCTGGCGTATGCTGCTCTGCTCGGAGAGCTTGCGGCCGAAGGCGACGCGGCTTTCGACCCGGCGCGCCATCAGCTCCAGCGCTCGCTGTGCCTGGCCGATCGTGCGCATGCAATGATGGATCCGGCCGGGCCCGAGGCGGCCCTGGGCAACCTCGAAGCCGCGGCCTTCGCCGAGAATGATATTCGCCTTGGGCACGCGAACATTCTCGAACAGCACCTCGCATTCGCCGCCCGGCGAGTTGTCGCGGCCGAACGCTGTCAGCGTACGCACGATGCTGATTCCAGGCGCATCCCGCGGCACCAAGATCATCGACTGTTGCTGATGCCGGGGGTTGTCCGGCAGCGTCTTGCCCATAACGATCAACAGCTTGCACAGCGGGTGCATGGGCCCCGAGATCCACCATTTGCGGCCGTTGATCACATAGTCGTCGCCATCGGGCAGGATGGTGCTGGAGATGTTGGTCGCGTCCGAGGAGGCGACCTCCGGCTCGGTCATCGCGAAGGCGGAGCGGATCGCGCCGGCGAGCAGCGGCTTCAGCCAGCGCTCCTGCTGCTCGGGCGTGCCGTAGCGGGCGAGAACCTCCATGTTGCCGGTGTCCGGGGCCGAGCAGTTGAACACTTCCGCCGACCAGTGCACACGGCCGGTGATTTCGGCGAGCGGGGCATATTCCAGGTTCGTGAGGCCGGGGCTGAACTTGCCGTATTCGTGCGGCAGGAACAGGTTCCACAGCCCAGCGGCGCGCGCCTTCTCCTTGAGCGGCTCCATGCCCGGCCAGGATTTCCATTTGTTCACGGGATCGGAGCACCAGGCGTGCTCCTCCGCCTCGGCTGGATAGATATTCGCCTCCATGAAGTCCTGAAGCCGCGCGAGCAGCTCCTGCGTCTTGGCGCTGTGTTCAAAGTCCATCTTCTGCTCCTTCGAAAGTCGCTGACTGGCGCTCTCTACGCCACACGTAGTCGCCTTTTCTTCGCGACCGCCCCTGGCCCTTCCCGCGGCACTCGGCCTTGCTGCCCCCGGCATAAGCGGGCAACCGGCGCGTGCTGGCTCCGCAAGATCAAAAAGACCGAGCTAGAGCCCGAGCGCCATGGCGATGTCCCGATCGTTTTCTCGACATTTCCAGCGGAAGCGGCGCGCTGACGCGTGGATAAATCAGTGGACCGAGACTCATGTCCTGCCCCTGCCGCTGGTCGGGATCTCTCTGAAAGGAACCGCCTTGTCGACGCGGATATCGCCAGGCAGGCCCAGCACGCGTTCAGCGATGATGTTGCGCAGGATCTCGTCGGTACCGCCCTCGATGCGGGTGCCGGGGGCGCGCAGCAGCGTAGCTTGAAAGTTCACCGGAGCATCGATGCTTGCCACCACCCCGGCCTGGCCCTGCAGGTCGAGCGCGAACATGGCGAGCTCCTGCATTGCCGCCCCTGCGACAAGCTTGCCGATGGAGTTCTCCGGACCGGGCGTCTGGCCTCTGGATAACGCCGTTATCGCCCGCATGCCGGTGTACTTGAGCCCGCTTTCCTTCACTGCCAGCTGTGCCAGCTTCGACCGCACGACTTTGTCGTCGACAGCTGGCCGCCCATCGATCTCAGTGTCCAGGCAATATTGGAAGAGCATAGGAAAACCGGTCGACATGCTCGAGCCGATGGTCAGCCGCTCATTCATCAATGTGGTAAGCGCCACCGTCCATCCCTGACCGATCGCACCCAATCGCTGACAGTCGGGGATTCGGACATCCGTGAAGTAGACCTCGTTGAATTCCGGGTGGCCGCTCGCCTGCTTGATTGGCCGCACTTCCACGCCCGGCGTCTTCATGCGCAGGAAGAAGACCGTCAGGCCTTTGTGCTTGGGAACATCCGGGTCCGTGCGAGTGACGAGAAGACCCCAGTCGGCCTGATGGGCGCCGCTGGTCCAGATTTTCTGGCCATTAACGATCCAATCGCCCGTCCCATCGTCCGTCCGAATCGCCCGGGTGCGCAAGCCCGCCAAGTCAGATCCGGCGGAAGGTTCGGAGAAGAGCTGGCACCAGATCTCCTCGCCCGAAGCCAACGGCGGCAGCAGGCGCTGCTTGTCCGCTTCGCTCGCCCAAGCCAGCACGGTGGGTCCACACATCCCGTGGCCGATAAGGAAGGGCAGCGTGAGGGCGGCATAGATCCCTTCTTCCTGATCCCAGATGACGCGCTCCAAGGGCGAGCAGCCGGCCCCACCATAGGCCTTCGGCCAGAGCAGACAAGCCCAGCCGGCCTCAGCTTTCTTTTTCTGCCAAGCCTTCGCCGCCGCGAGCGGGCTTTCGCTCTCAACGCCGGGCAAACCAAAGCTGGCCCGCTTCAGCTCGGGCTCCAGGTGCTTAGGCGCGTGGCAATCGATCCAGGCCCGAACCTCGGCACGGAACGCAGCCTCCTGCTGTGTGTCGTCGAAATCCATGATCCCCTCCTCAGCTCGCGCTTTCGGAGGCGCGCATGCGCTCGATGAGCATGTCCTCCCAAGTGGAGAGCGACCCGAGCGCGAGCGCGAGCGCATTCGAGCGTCGGTAATATAGGTGGCAATCGAAGGCCCAGGTGAAACCCATCCCGCCATGGACCTGGATGTTGTTCTTGGCGCAGTGCTGGAAAGCCTGGGTCGCCGACACCCGGGCCGTCGCCGCCGCCACCGGCAACTCCGCCGCACCCGAAGCGAGCGCCCATGCGCCGTAGTAGCAGTTTGAGCGCGCCAATGTGGCGGACACATACATATCGGCCAGCATATGCTTGATGGCCTGGAAAGAGCCGATGGGCCGCCCGAACGCCATGCGATCGAGAGCATAGTCGCGCGCCATTTCCAGCGCCCGGTCTGCGCCGCCAAGCTGCTCGAAAGCCATGAGTATCGCCGCGCGGTTCATGACCTCCGTCGCGATGTGCCAGCCGTCGCGGCCACCGGCTAGCGGCTCGGCAAGTGCTCCCTCGAATATTATCCTGGCGCAACCGCGCGTCGGATCCAACGTTTCGAGTACTTCGCGCCGCACGCCCGGGCCCGTGAGGTCGACAAGAAACAGCGAGATACCGGTATTTTCGCCGGATTCCAGGCGCGCCGCAACGACGGCGAAGTCGGCCACGTCGCCGTCCGGCACCACCGACTTGACGCTCGTCAGGCGCCCGCCCTTGACCACGCCCCGGATCCGATCGGCGGTCACTCGGCCCAGATCCTCAACGACGGCGAAGGTACCGATTGCTTCACCGCTCGCGATCCTGGGCAGCCATGCCTGCCGCTGCGCCTCCGAGCCGGCCTGCAGCAGAAGCTCCGCAGCCAAATAGACCGACGAGGAGACCGGAACCGGCGCGAGCACACGGCCCAGCTCCTCGGCCGCCAAACACAGCTCCAGGTACGAAAGGCCGACACCGCCGTAACGCTCCGGTATTGCGACCCCCAGAACGCCCATCTCGGCTAAGCCGCGATACAACGGCCGGTCGAAGGACTCCGGTCCATCGAGGATCGCGCGCACGGCCGCCGGCGGGCAGCGGTCCGCCAGGAACCGTCGGATTTGATCCTGTAGCTGCTTCTGTTCGTCCGAAAAGTCCAGGTTCATCTCTCGCTCCAACCCGGCCCGCCCTTGACATGGCCAGACCGCGAAGAGACAATTAATTGATTACTTATTTAAGTCAAGAACTCACCCGCCGCGCCCTGCGGCCGCCTGGATCGCGGCCGTTCGGAACGACGGCGCGAGTCCGCAGCTATTCGGATGAGGGGGTTATATGCTGGGGGTGGATACTGACGCGCTCGCGGCCTGGATGGATCAGAGCGGTCTTGGTTTCGGTTCGCTCCAAGACTTCGAACAGCTGGGCGGCGGCACGCAAAACATTGTGCTGCGATTCGAGCGCGGCGGACGCAAATACGTGCTCCGACGTCCCCCGCTGCACCTGCGCGCAAATTCCAATGAAACCATGCGTCGGGAGGCGCGCTTGCTGGGTGCCCTGGCTACGACTGATGTATTGCACCCCCGTTTGATCGCCGCGTGTTCAGACGAGGCGGTCTTGGGAGCCGCTTTCTACCTGATGGAGCCGATCGAGGGCTTCAACGCCACAACAAGCCTGCCGCCGCTGCATGCAGGGGCGAAGGATGTCCGTCACCGGATGGGGCTGGCCGTCGTGGAAGCGATCGCAGCGCTGGGCGCGCTCGATTATCGAGCATTGGGCCTTGAGGGTTTCGGCAAGCCGGACAATTATCTGGAGCGTCAAGTTGCCCGCTGGAAAAGTCAGCTCGACAGCTACAGCGAACATGCGGGATGGCCGGGTCCCACGGCGATCCCGGGAGTCGACACGATCGCCTCCTGGCTTCAGGCGAACCGTCCAGTTGTCTTCGAGCCCGGCATCATCCACGGCGACTATCACCTCGGAAACGTGCTGTTCCGCTACGACGGGCCAGAGGTGGCGGCCATCATCGACTGGGAACTCGCAACGATCGGCGACCCCCTGCTCGATCTGGGCTGGCTGCTGGCAACCTGGCCGGACATCGAATGGCCGAACGAGGTCAGCATAACTGTCGAGCCCTGGGCCGGCTTTCCAACGCCGCAGGAACTGATCGGGCATTACCGGGCGCGCACGCGCCGCGATCTTTCGGCGATCACGTGGTACGCAGTCCTGGCCTGCTACAAGCTGGGCATCATTCTGGAGGGCACTCATGCCCGGGCGTGCGCCGGACTCGCGCCTATTGAAACTGGTGCCCGACTCCACAGCGACACGATCGGCTTGTTCAAGCGCGCCTTGCGGTGGATTGGCTGAGCCGCCGCCAAGGAGATCATCCCTCCCGGCGGGGCGATCACCGACCGCAGTATGCGGTGCGCGACAGGATGGGCCGGAGCGACGACGGGCGGCAGGCATATGTCCGCCGACCAGCCGGTAGCTCGACCTACTCACGTCGTCGAGGGCGCGCCGGGGTGTAGCGCGCGGTCAAGAGCATCGCGGCTGGCTTGGCGCGCTACCATCGCCGCCCGCGACTTGAGCTTGGGGTCGAGCTCTGCATCAAAGCCGTGGAAGGCGCCGGCATAGACGTGCAGCTCAACAGGAACACCCGCGCGGATCAGCCGCCGCGCATACTCCACGTCCTCCTCGACGAATAGGTCCAGCGCGCCCGTGGAAATGAATGTCGGCGGAAGGCGGGACAAGTCGATCGCGCGTGCCGGCGCTGCATACGGAGACACATCGGACCCGCCCGGCTCACAACCGAGCAATGCGGCCCATCCGAAGCGGTTGTTGCCGGAGGTCCAGATGAACTCGCCCGCAAACGGATGCGGCTCGCCAGCGCAGGTGCGGTCGTCGAGCATGGGGTAGATGAGATGCTGGAAAGCGAGAGAATATTCACCGCGGTCGCGCGCGAGCAAAGCGAGCGCGGCCGCCAGTCCACCGCCGGCGCTCTCGCCCATGACTCCGATACGAGCGGGATCGAAGCTGAGTTCCTCTGCATTGCGCACCGCCCAGGCGAGGCCCGCATAGCAGTCCTCGATCGGGCCAGGGAAAGCGGTCTCGGGCGCGAGGCGATAGTCGACCCCGATAACGCTACACCGATGCTGCGCGCAGATTTTGCGGTGCTGCGCCTCGAACATTTTGGCCGATCCGGAGACAAAACCGCCGCCATGGATGTGATAAACGCACGGCAGGCGATCGCGCGTACCTTCCGGCCGATAGATACAAAGCTCCACTCCCGGAGCGCCCACTGGCCCTGGCACCTTCCGCACTTCCCTGGCGACCCCGTCCAGCGCGCCCTGTGCAGGCGGCAGATCAAAGCCCCGAAGGTCGACGAGGGTCTCTGTGGTGAGTGAAGGCACCGTGGGGAACACCTCCAGCAGGGGCCGCAGTTCCGGATCGACCAAGTGCAGAGTGTTCATCGTCATGACTTGCCCTTCGGGGAAATATCGAGCCCATCGAGAATGTGCTGGTCAGCGCCCAGCAGCGGCGGCGGCGTGGGCCGCGCGCACGGTGTGCGTGAATACCGCGGTGCAGGCGCAGGCTGCGTCACCCCGCTGATCTCCATGAAGGACTCTCGCGCGCGACTATGCGGGTGAGCGGCGCACTCGCCCATGTTCAGCACCGGCGCGAAGCAAGCATCCGTATTCTCCAGCACCGCGCACCATTCCTCCTGGGCGCGGGTCTTGATCACTGCCGCAATCTTGCGCTTCTGCGCGGGCCATGCGGCGGGATTCTTCTGATCGTCCAACTCAGGATCTTCGGCGAGCCCCAGCTTCTCGCGCAGCACCGCATAGAATTGCGGCTCGATTGCGCCGAGCGCGACATAACCACCGTCCTTGGTTTCGTAAGTGTCGTAATACGGGGCGCCGCTGTCGAGCAGGTTCACCCCGCGCTCGTCCCTCCAGTGGCCCTCGGCACGCAGGCCCCATATCAGCGACATAAGTAGAGCCGAGCCTTCGGTCATGGCACAATCGACCACCTGGCCAAGCTCACCCGAGCGCACTGAGAGCAACGCGCTCACCATGCCGAAGGCGAGCATCATGCCGCCACCGCCGAAGTCCCCCACAAGGTTCAGGGGAGGGGTTGGCTTTTCGCCGGTCCGGCCGCACGACGCCAGCACGCCTGAAATCGCGATATAATTGATGTCGTGCCCCGCGGCCTGAGCATAAGGGCCTGTCTGACCCCAGCCGGTCATCCGACCATACACAAGCTTAGGATTGTGGGTCAAAAGGACCTCCGGTCCCAAGCCCAATCGCTCCATGACGCCGGGTCGGAAACCTTCGATCAGGCCGTCGCTCTCACGGCAAAGCGCCCGGAGCTTATCCACGTCTTCTGGATTCTTGAGGTCGAGTACAACTGACTTGCGCGAGCGCAACATCGGATCAACCGCACTCGGCGTTGCCCCCGGGCGTTCGACCCGAATGACCTCGGCGCCGTGATCGGCCAGCATCATAGCCGCGAATGGCCCGGGACCGATCCCGGCGATCTCGATAATCCTTATGCCCTTCAGCGGACCTGCCATGGTGCAGCCGATACTCAGCCCGGCGCCATGCGGATGGCCCCGTCCAGTCGCACGCTTTCGCCATTGAAGTACGAATTACGGCAGAGTTCGAGCGCCAACGACGCATATTCCGCCGGATTGCCCAGGCGCTTGGGAAACGGCACGGTTGCCGCCAGGGCAGAGCGGACAGTATCCGGCGTAGCCGCAAGCAGCGGCGTGTCGAACAGCCCGGGCAAGATCGTGTTGATTCGGATGCCCTCGGACATCAGGTCGCGAGCCACAGGCAGAGTAAGTCCCACGATGCCGCCCTTCGAGGCCGCATAGGCCGCTTGGCCGATTTGCCCGTCTTGCGCTGCCACCGATGCGGTGTTGACGATCGCGCCCCGCTCGCCGTCCTCGATTCGATCGAGCGTCAGCATGCCGACGGCTGATTTGGCAATGCAGCGGAAGGTGCCGACCAGATTGATCTGGATGATCCGATTGAAGTCATCCAGCGGGAAATGCCGAAGATCGCCTTCCTTGGAGCGCGACGCGGTCTTGAACGCATTGCCCGTGCCGGCACAGTTGACCAGAATGCGCTCCTGGCCGTGCGCCGCCCGCGCACGGGCGAACCCTGCGTCGACGGATTCTTCATTCGTCACGTTCACTTCGCAGAAAACGCCACCAATCTCGTTGGCGAGCTGCTCGCCACGCTCGCGATTGAGGTCGAACAGCGCGACCCTTACCCCCTCATTCGCCAATGCACGCGCCGTCGCCTCACCCAGCCCGCTGGCACCGCCGGTCACAACCGCCGCACATCCCGAAAGTTTCATGTCCCGACCTTCACTGATTTTCAATTGAACAACACAGGCGCTTAGAGCGCCTCCAGAATGGTGACGTTCGCGATGCCACCACCCTCGCACATCGTCTGCAGACCGTAGCGCTTCCCACGGGCGCGCAGCGCGTAGATCAGCGTCGTCATCAGCTTGGTTCCCGTCGCGCCTAGTGGGTGGCCGAGCGCAATTGCACCACCGTTTACATTCAACTTCGCCGGATCGGCGCCTGTCATTTTCAGCCAAGCCATCGGGATCGGCGCGAAGGCCTCGTTAACTTCGTAGAGATCGACGTCGTCGATCGTCATACCGGCGCGTTTGAGGGCGCGTTCAGTGGCCGGGATCGGTTCTTCCAGCATGATGACCGGATCGCCCGCAGTGACAGTGAGATTGTGCACGCGCGCAAGCGGCGTCAGACCATACTCCTTCAGTGCCCGCTCGCTCACCACCACGATGCCGGAGGCGCCGTCACAAATCTGGCTCGCGCTGGCGGCGGTGATCGATCCATCCTCACGCAAAAGCTTGACCGACCCGATGCTCTCCAGCGAGGCGTCGTAGCGAATGCCCTCATCCTTCATATGAAGGATCGTTCCGCCAGCGCCATCGTCGACCGCCAGAGGCAGGATCTCCGCATCGAACGCACCCGCATTTACCGCCGCGGCTGCCCGGCGATGGCTCTCGAGGGAATACCGATCGAGATCGCCGCGCGCGAAGCCGTGTTTATCGGCTATCATCTGCGCACCGACGAACTGGTTGAACTCCGTGATCCCGAAGCGGTCCAGAATCTTCCGTGACCATGGCCCGACACCGATACCCTGCTGCGTCGGAAGGGTGGTCGCAATCCCCATCGGCACACGAGACATGCTCTCGACGCCCGCGGCGATGACGATATCCTGAACGCCGGACATGACAGCTTGAGCCGCGAAATGCGCCGCCTGCTGCGAGGACCCGCACTGACGATCGATCGTCACGGCCGGTACACTTTGCGGTAGGCTAGAGGCCAGCACGGCGTTCCGTCCTACGTGGTTGCTCTGTTCGCCAGCCTGACCGACACACCCCATGATCACATCGTCGACCAGCACCGGGTCGATCCCCGCACGCTCGACCAAGGCGTCGAGAACCTTTCCGGCTAGGTCGGCCGGATGCCAATCCTTCAACCTACCGCCGCGCCGACCTCCTGCTGTGCGCACAGCCGCAACGATATATGCTTCCGCCATAGCAAATCTCCGTCGTGCGAGATTTTACTCTCGCATAAGTTAATCAGTTAATCAATAAGAGGAAAGTCAAAGCGCAGAAAGGCTTCCGCCGTCTTTTGCCATCCGCTCGAGCAGCGCGGAGACGATGATCGGCTCGCCTGCCGCCTGACGCGCCTTCAACCGCGCCACGATCTTGTCGAGCCCTTGCGTATCGCCCCAGAACATCGGACCTCCGGTATAAACCGGCCACGCGTAGCCGGCGACCAGGGCCACATCGATATCCGAGGCACGAAGGACTATGCCCTCTTCGATCAGCTTCGCCCCTTCATTGACGACCGGATCAAGCAGGCGCTCGAGAATTTCCTGGTCGGAATAGCTCCGCTGCGCAATCCCATGTTTCGCGGCGAACTCGCGAATGATGGCCTCGGCGGCCAGCGAGGGCTTGGCGCGCCGCTGCTCGTCATAATCGTAGTAGCCGCCGTTCCGCTTCTGACCCCAGCGCCCCGCCTCACACAGAACCTCCTGCACGGTTCGGCCAGCGCTGTTCTCGCGGTCCCAGCCGATCACGTCCACGCCAACCAGGTCGATCATGGAATATGGCCCCATCGGAAATCCGAAGCTGGTCATAACCCGATCGATATCCCAGGGCTTGGGGCCCTCCAGGAGCATCCGATCCGCGACTTCACCGCGGCGGGTCATGAGTCGGTTGGCGATAAAGCCGTCGCAGACGGCAGACATGACAGCCACCTTCCCTAGAATGCGGCCGAGGCTCATGCCGGTCGCCAGGACGGCGTCAGAGGTCTTCTTGCCGCGTACGACCTCGAGGAGGCGCATGATATGGGCCGGCGAGAAGAAGTGCAGGCCGATGACGCTCTGCGGCCTCGAAGTCACCGCAGCGATAGCGTCGAGGTCGAGAAAGGAGGTGTTGCTGGCCAGCACCGCGCCGGGCTTCGCCGCGGTGTCAATCTGTTCGAACACCTTCTTCTTGAGGTCGATCCGCTCGAACACGGCTTCGATGATCAGGTCCGCATTTCTGATCACCTCAATCCCGCCGGCGGTCTTCAGAAGTCCGGTTCGGCGTTCAGCTTCATCCGCTGAAATGCGCCCCTTTTCCGCCGAACTGCGCATGGTCTTGGAGATGATGGCGGCCGCGCGATCGGCGGCCGCCGGGTCGAGGTCGATCAGCGTGACGGGAAGCCCGGCGTTAAGGAAAGCCGTGGAGATCCCGGTCCCCATCGTGCCGGCGCCGATCACAGCGACCGAACCTATCGGCAACGGCTTCACATCCTTGCCGAGGCTCGGAATCTTCGCCGCAGCCCGCTCGGCAAAAAAGATGTAGCGCTGCGCCTCGGATTCGCGGCTGCTTTCCAGTTCCTTGAACAGTTCGAGCTCGCGCGCCATGCCTTCGTCGAACGGCAGTTCCACCGAGGCTTCGATCGCCTTGACGATATTCGCGGGCGCTTTGAAGCCGCGGAAGAGAGACGCGTTTTTCCGCCGGAACTCCGCAAACAGGTTGGCCGCTTCCTCACCGGTGACATCCGGCGACAGATCACGCGCTCGGCGCAGTGGGGCCTTGGTATCGACCAACCGGCGGGCATAGGCGACCGCGGCATCCTGCAGTGCGCCTTCTGGCGCGATCTCGTCGAGAAGGCGGCTTGCCTGTGCAGCGGCGGCAGCGATCGGCTTACCCGAGACAATCAAGTCCAATGCCTTGGCGACGCCGGCCAGCCGCGGAACGCGCTGCGTTCCGCCCGCCCCCGGCAGCAAGCCCAGCGCGACCTCGGGCAGGCCGACTTTCGCCGAAGGAACGGCAATGCGGTAATGACAGGCGAGCGCGAGTTCCAACCCGCCGCCCAGAGCGGTGCCATGAATGGCTGCGATGACCGGCTTTCTTGCCGCCTCGATGACCGCGAAGATCTGGTTGAGGTCTGGTCCCTCTACCGCCTTGCCGAACTCTGTGATGTCTGCCCCGGCGAAGAAAGTGCGGCCACCGCAGGCGATTACGACTGCCTGCACGTCAGGGTCGGCCAATGCAGTCTGCAGCTCCGACGCCAGACCGCGGCGCACGGCCAAGCCCAACGCGTTCACCGGTGGGGAGTCGATTTCCACGACCCCGATGCGATCACGCTTGATCAATCGCGAGACGCCGCCGATGTCTACCATGGATTTAAGTCCTTCCTGATTGGTCCGATTTGGATTCTAGGCGCCGGCACGCTGCGCTTGCTGCCAAGCGAGAGCCGCAAATGTAGGCACGCGCGCGGCCGCTTCTTCGGCTTGCGGTGACGCGGCGGTGCCGCGCAGCAAGCGCCCCTTGATCCCATGATGAATCGCCGCCAGCCGAAACATGTTGAAGGCGATATAGAAGTCGAGGTTTCCGATTCCGGAGCGGCCGGTGCGGCCGCAATAGGCCTCCACATACTCCTCTCGGCTGGGGTAACCGATGGCCTTGAGATCGAGACCGGCGATGCCTCCGAACTCGGGAGTCAGATGGAACTTGAGAAGGAGGTAGCCGAAGTCGCCCAGCGGATGGCCGAGCGTCGACAGCTCCCAATCCAGCACAGCGGCGACTTTTGGCTCGGTCGGGTGGAAGATGAGATTATGCTGGCCATAGTCGCCATGGACGATCGTCGTCTCGTCGCCTTCCGGGATGTTCTGCGGCAGCCACTCAACGAGCCTGTCCATCTCGGAGAGGCGCCCCGCCAGTTCGTCTGCCAGGTACTGCTTCGACCAGCGGCTGATTTGACGGGTGAAGTAGTTGCCGGGCCGACCGTAGTCCGCCAAGCCGATAGCCGCTGCATCCACCCTGTGCAGCCGGGCCATCGTCTCGTTCATCGCGTCGAAGTGTTTCGGCCGGTCCGCGGCTGGCGCTTCTGGAAAAGTCGCCTCCGTGAAAATCCGTCCGTCGATCATGTCCATGACATAAAACCAGGTGCCGATGACGGAATCGTCCGTGCACAGGGCGTGGACCCTGGCGACGGGAAAGCCGATCGTACCAAGAGCCTGCTGCACACGAGCTTCGCGATCGACTGCGTGCGCGCCCTTGAGAAGTTCGCCAGGCGGTCTTCGGCGCATGACGTAGTTACGGTTCGGGGTGATGAGCTTGAATGTCGGATTAGATTGGCCGCCGGCGAACTGTTCGACGCGCATCGGGCCGCAATAGTCCTCGACGTTCTCAACCAGCCAGCGCTCGAGCCTCTGCTCATCGAAGCGATGCGCCGGGCGCACGCCCCCGGATCGGGAGCCGTGCGCTTCGCTATCCAAAATCATGCAGTCCCCCTCGGCTGAACGTTCAGCGCATCGCCAGAAGCGTCGCCCAAAATCGATCCTCCGTCGCAGTCGAAGATCGCGCCGGTGATGTAGGCGGCATTGTCGCTCGCCAGATACAGAGCCATGTCGGCAACGTCGCGCTTGGTCCCATAATCCCTGAGCGGAATGCGGGCCTTGAAGCGCTGGTTCCCTTCCTCGGTGGGCGCCAACCCCGCCATGCCATCGCGGTTCCCCGAGTCCAGGGCCGGTTGCAGTGGGCGCCCTTTCCATGATGCGCCCGGGCCTATAAGTCCTAGCCCGGGATTGGCCTGCGATCAGGAGACGGCGCCATGGCAATGACGATGAACGGCGAGGTTCAACTCGCGGCGCCGCCCGAGGCCGTGTGGGCGAAGCTCAACGACCCCCACGTGCCCAAGCAGTGCATCCCCGGCTGCCACGCACCTCCCATGAGG
>CAZNNJ010000009.1:0-23171 GCA_964574305.1 uncultured Rhodospirillales bacterium
AACGATTGGCGCCGATCCGCTGGTGGGGAAGGAGGCCTTTCGGCACGTGGATGGCTCGGGCCGCGCGGCGGTGGCCAGCCCGGTCGCGGCCATCGGGTTCCTGATCCATGCCGCGACGATGGACACGGCATTGCTGGGCGCGCGGCGCAACCTCAACATGCCCGGCCTGTCGGCGACGGTGGACGAGCAGATTGCGGCGCTCCGCAGGCAGGCGGGCGAGGGGGCGGTGAAGCTCATCCGTACCGAGATCGACCCGGCCATCGCCCGCATGGTCGAAGGCTGGCCGCGGAATTTCGATGCGTCGCGGGCCCTCGCGCTTGGCTTCCAGGCCGATGCGTCGTTCGACGAAATCATCCGCAACCATATCGATGATGAGCTTGAAGGAAGGCCGCCCAGCCAATAGGGTCCCGCATCTTTTTGCGGGAGACTGTTTCGTGGGGGAATTGGGCATGAAGGTTCTGGTGGTCGGCGGCGCCGGCATGATCGGCGGGCATATCGCGCTGAGGCTGAAGGGCAAGGGGCACGACGTCGCCATCGCCGGCCGCGATCCGCGCGCGGCCGGCACGCCGCTCGGCGACCTGCCGTTCCTGCGTATGGACTACATCAACGACGAACACCCTCAGACCCAGCTCGAGGGCTTCGACATGATGGTCTTCGCCGCCGGCAACGACATCCGCCATGTGCCGCAGGGCGGCGACTATTACGCCCATGTCACCCACGCCAACGCCGTGGCCCAGCCGCGCTTCTTCCAGGCGGCGCGCGATGCCGGTGTCCGCATCGCGATCAACATCGGCAGCTTCTACCCGCATGTCGCGCCCGAGCTGTTGAAGGACAATCCCTATATGCAGTCGCGCCTTGCCGCGCATGAGGGTATCGCCGCGCTGGCCAATGAGAGCTTCCGTGTCATCTCGATCGACGCGCCCTTCGTCGTCGGCGCGGTGCCGGGGCTGGACACGATGTTCAAGGCCTATGTCCAGTGGGCCGAGGGCCTGATTCCGGTGCCGGCATCCGCCCCGCCGGGCGGAGTCAATTTCGTCAGCACGGACTCGATTTCCGACGCCGTCGAGACGGTCATGACCAAGGGCGAGAACGGCAGGGCCTATCTGATCGGCGACGAGAACCTGACCTTGCAGCAGTTCTTCGGCGCGTTCTTCACCGCGATCGGCAAGCCGCTGCCGCCGGTGATCGACCAGGAACACCCGATGCTGCCGGACGCCGCCATCACCTGGGGCCGCGGCAACAACCTGTTCTTCGAGACCGACCCGGCCGAGACCGCCATGCTGAACTATCGCAAGGGCGACGTGCTGCGTACCATCCGCGAGGAGATCGTGCCGCAATACCGCTCGGCCTAGCCTGACATCTTATAACGCCGGATTTGCCTCCCCACCTATGCAGAAGGAAATCGGGTTCCGTTGCGTTCAATAAGCAACACTGTGCTGCTGATGAAAGGCGGGGAAATTATGACCAGGTATCTGACTTTGACGGCCGCCCTGTTTGGCGCCGTGGCGGCGACGGCTTCGGCGCCGGCCATGGCGGAGGGCAAGTCCGTCTGCCTTCCGACCTATCAGATCGATCATACCGAGGTCCCGAACGACCGGACGATCATGATCTATATGCGAGGCCACAAGATCTATAAGGCCGATATCATCAACAAATGCGTGGGGCTGAGCCTCAACACTCGCGGCTATACCTACAGCCCGACCATCCCGGGCTCGAACGAGATCTGCTCCAACCTGCTGACGATCCGGTTGAACGACACCGGCCAGACCTGCCTGGTCGGCGACATCACCCCGGTGGAGAAGGCCGCCGAGGCGAAATAGCGGGGATCAGCAGGTCCCCGCCTTCTTGCCGCACATGGTCTGGAGCAGGCTGGTCCAGTCGTTGTTGAACTGTGACGCGCCGGCATAGCCGATCTGGTTCACCGGTCCATAGGAGTCGACGGCGACCAGATAGTTCATGCCGAGCGCATTGAGGGTGCCGGTGGGGCATGTCCCGGTGCAACTGGGGGCCTTGCCGAAATTGAGCAGCCACGGGCCGCCGCTGGCGCCCCTGCCCATGGCCGAACCCATCGTCCAGGTATTGCCGTTGCCGAAGGCCGGCGTCATGCCGTTGTTCTGCTCCAGATCGGCAGCGTTATCGAGATTGCTCGGATAGCCGAGCTGCGTGAGATTCTTGCTGGCCAGCGAATAGGTCGAATAGCCGAACGAGCCAGTGACGGTCGCGATCTTCTGCAGGCCCCGGTCGTTGATGTCGAGGAAGCCCCAGTCCTCGGAATTGGGCTCGGAGCCGTTGCCGTTGGACCATGGCCCGCTGGCGCCTTGGGAGAAGGTCGTCCATGTTCCGAAGGGCGCATTGCCGCCTTCACTGGCGGGAACGAACATCCAGTTCGAGTAGAAGAAGAAATTGCCTCCGGTTTTGACCATGGGGCTGCCGACGCAATGGCCGGCGGTGGCGATCACACGCGGCTTGATGACGCTCGCCGTGCAGGTGTAGTCGCCGGGCGTGTCGACGCCGCCCGACTTCTGGATCGTGAAGAACAGCTTGCCGACGGCGGCATAGGGATAGATCTGGAGCGCCGATCCTTCGGGGAAGACCCGATAGGTGGTGAACTGGTTCGCATAGCCCGGAAACACCGTGGCCGGAGCGATCCTGCCGGCCGGCGATGTCTCTTTCGGGCTATAGAGCTGAACCGCGCCGAATTTGAACAGGGCGGTCGGCAGCTCGCCGGCCGACACCGGCGGCAGGGACGGTGCCTTGACCCGGTCGGGTCCGGTTGTCGGCGGCCGGGCGGCGTTGCCTGGCGCCGGCTCGGCAATGGCCGCCGGCGACCCGTCGGGGTTAATGCGTGTCACGCCGCGTTCCATCGGAACGGCATCGCGCATCCGTTCGGCCGTCCAATAGGCGCGCACGGTCGCGTCATCCTCGGCCAACGCCGCATATGCCGGCATGAACGCCGCCATCAACACCGGCATGATGACCGAACGGAAGGCTCGTCTTTTCTCTCCGGTTGCGTGAGGCATTCTGTTCTCCTTCATGTTTCAGCGCCGAACGCGCCCGCGACCCACTGATCGTGAGCATAGTAATAACCCTTGTAATCCTCCCACATCTCCCCGCGAATATTGTTGGTGACGCCTAAAAACTTGCTGCCGCCCTGGCCATAGGCCATCAACAGCATGCAGCTCTCAGAATCGAACAGCCGCGCCAGCTTCGCTGCCATCGCCGCAAGGCCGGATCGACCGCCGCGTCGTACAGTTCATCGATGAAATGCGAAAGACGAGCGTCCTCCAGATCCCTGCTGACCACCGCCACATCCTTTATTGATTATTGTTGCCGCGACCCGGACAATGAGGCGCTTATGTTATTATATAACAGGACGCTGCGGTATCGGATATCCTGACAGACGATCCGATATTATTATGACTATTAGGTTTGTCAAAGATTTTAGCGGTTTTCCCGCAAAATAAAACAAGACCTCCCTTGTTTTGGGGATGCGAACATTATGGGTCCCGCCTATGCTCATGCAGGGAATCCTGGATACGCCAAACAATGAACCTGACGGACCACTTCACCCTGGAAGAACTCACCGCCTCGCAGACGGCGAGCCGCTACGGCATCGACAATACGCCGACGCCGGAGATCGTCGCGGAATTGACCCGGCTGGCGAATTTCCTCGAAACGGTGAAACAGCTGCTGGGCGGCGTACCGGTTATCGTGAGCTCAGGTTATCGCTCGGTTGCGCTGAATACCCAGATACGCGGCGCCTCGAACAGCCAGCACTGCCTGGGCCAGGCTGCGGACATCCTGGTGCCGGCCTTCGGAACGCCGCTCGCCGTCTGCCAGGCGATCGCGGCCTCGACCCTGCCCTTCGATCAGCTGATCCAGGAAGGGACCTGGACCCATGTCAGCATTCCAGCCGTGGGGGTTCAGCCGCGCAGGAGCAAACTGACCGCGCATTTCGGCGGGACCACCAGCTATACGAGCGGGTTCGGCGGCTAGGCCGGGTTCGGGGATTTAACGACGGAGCAGTCGGATGCAAGCCGCGGTCAGAAACGCCTGGTGCGATTTCAACAGGGTCTTCGAGGGTTGGGTTTCCTGGATGTATCTCGACGTCAAGGGGCTGGTCACGACAGGAATGGGCAATCTGATCGATCCGATGGGGGCCGCGCTGACCTTGCCCTGGGTCGACGGCGGCGGCGCTCCGGCCGGCCAGGATGCGATCGCGGCGGAGTGGCAGGCGGTCAAGAACAATGTCGCGCTGGCGCATCGGGGCGCCCAGATCGCCAGGCAGGTCACGAGCCTGCGGCTCGGGGACCCGGATATCCAAACCCTCGTGCTCGACAAGCTCGACCGCAATGAAAGCATCCTGAAGTCCTTTTCCGCCTTCGCGAATTTCGACAACTGGCCGGCCGATGCGCAGCTCGGCCTGCTGTCGATGGCCTGGGCGATGGGTCCGGGCTTCGGACCGGGTTTCCCGCATTTCGCCCAGGCGGTTTCCGCCGGGGACTTCGCGACCGCCGCCGGCGACTGCGAGATGAACGCGACCGGCAACCCGGGGCTGGTCCCCCGCAACGCCGCGAACCGGCAGGCATTTCTGCTGGCGTCGACCGCGGCCGATCCAACCGTGCTTTCCAGTGCGGTGCCGCCCCCGCATTAGCGAGGCGTGGCGCGATTTCTCTTGGGAGGCAAGGAAGTGTCCCCAATTTTAGGGACGTGGATGCGCCGGGCCAAGCCGAGGATGAATTGGGTACGTGGCAGTTACGTTATGTAGTTAATTTGCGTCGATCGCCGATGCGGTCGGGAATTTTATAATAATTTCGGCGGCCAGGACTTATGATGTGAACATTGCGGCGGCGATATTTATTTCTGGGGCTTGAGGCTGTTTTCTGGCGGGGTGTTCGTTCAGCTATACGGCCGGCGATGGAACTCACCATATCGTGGGTCTGGTCGACGTGGCCACGCCGCCGGTCGCCAACGGTTATTCCGAAGGATGCTACCGCGAAGGCCGGCTCATAACGGTTCCGCCGAGTGTCTTCCGGCTCTCGGCGGCTGAGTAACAGGAGGACGAACATGCAAACGCCGCCGGTGCTCACAGCTGAGGAAATCGCCGCGAACTTCACGTTCGACCGGCAGGATCCGCCCGCGAACACGTTCGAGCTCGGGCTGGTGCTGGGCGGCACCGTATCCGCAGGCGCCTATACCGCCGGCTTTCTCGATGCCTTCGTCGAGGCGATGGATGAATGGCAGAAGGCCAGGCTGGCCGATGCCGCGACCGGCCAGGCGCCGACGGTTCCCAGCCATAACGTCGCCCTCGACATCGTCTCGGGCACGTCGGGCGGCGGGGTCAATGCCGCGACGCTGGCGCGGGCGATCGCCTTCGATTTTCCGCACGCGGCATCGCCGGCCACCCCGCCCCAGGGCAATCCGTTCTGGGACCTGTGGGTCGGGAATTTCGATATCATGCGGCTGCTGCAGACCGACGATCTCGCCGACCCCGATCCGGCCTTCTCCGTGCTGGATTCCAATGCGATCGATGATTTCGCCGACAAGATCGTCACCTTCGGCCAGGGTGCGGCGCCGCTGGCCCGGGGCTGGGTCCGCAATCCCTTCCGGATCATCCTGACTCTGACCAACTTGGACGGCGTCCCGTACCTGTTGCCGATGGTCTCGACAGCGCCGACGCTGGGCGAATATTTCACCGACCATGCCGATCATTCGCGCTTCGCGATCGCGCTCGACAGCACCGTCCCCGCCTCGCCGATCCCCAGCCGGCCCTATGAAATCCAGCTTCCGGCCGCCGACACGTCCGGTGCCGTGGCCGACCAGTGGGCGAAGTTCGCGGAGCATGCGAAAGGGACGGCGGCTTTCCCCCTTGGCTTTCGTATTCGCAATCCCTCAAGGCCGCTCGACCAATATCGCTGGCGCATCACGCTCCAGCCCGGGCCGGACAAGACTTATACGGCCTATCCGCTGACGCCCGCCTGGCAGCAGCTGACCAGCCGGCCCGACCCGGATACGCCCGGCTGGATCGTGACGCCGGTCGTCGATGGCGGGGCGATGGACAATGAGCCGATCGAGCTCGCGCGGACCTGGCTGGCCGGGCTGACCGGGCGCAATCCGCGGCTGCCGAACCAGGCCAACCGCGCCGTCGTCCTCGTCGATCCGCTCGCCAGCTCGACCTTCGACCCGGCGGCCACCGGCAAGCCGCTCGACATATTGTCGACGATCCTGGGCACGATGATCGCCGGCGCCCGCTTTGAGACGGCGGACCTGCTGCTGATGGCCGACCCGGATATCTTCAGCCGCTTCATGGTGACGCCCTCCAATGCCGCCGGCTATGTCGGCGAGCGGGCGATCGCCGGCGGCGGGTTCGGCGCCTTCATGGGCTTTCTGTGCAAGGATTTCCGGGCTCATGATTTCATGAAGGGCCGCGCCGATTGCCACGATTTCCTGGCCAACTCGCTCAAGATGGACCCGTCCAATCCGGTCTTCGACGGGATGAACAGCACCCAGCTCAACAAGCTGCGGGCGCCCGACGGCAAGCTGCGCCTGGTGCCGTTCTACGGCGCGGCGCAGACCACGCCGCTTCCGCCCACCTGGCCGCAAGGTAAGCTGACAGACGAAGCGCTGGGCGACATCGAGACCGCGCTTTCGGCGCGCATCGCGGCGGTCTTGGACAAGGCGGACATCTTCGGCCAGCAGGGATGGCTTGCCTCGCTGGCGATCAAGCTGGCCGAGCAATGGGGCGCCGACGCCATCGCGAGCTTCGCCGTCACCGCGATCAAGGCGGACCGCGATACCTGGGGCCTGACATGACCGGCTGGACCCTGCCCGTCACACCGGCCGAGGCGATGTGGGTCGTCGTCATCGCCTTCGGGGTTGGCGTTGCCGCGATCGTCGGCTGGACCTTGGTGACCCGTCCTGCATTGCTGCGCGGCCTGCTGGGCGATGGCCAGAAGGCGGTCACGCTGAGCCGCCTCCAGCTCCTGGTCGCCGCGCCGGCCGCGTTCGCCGCCGTGTCGTCCACGTCCGACAACCACTCGGCCTTTCTCGCCGCGTTCGGCGTCAGCAATCTCGGTTATCTCACTGGCAAAATCCTTCCACGCCTTTCCGGAATAATAGGAGGTAAGCAATCATGAATCCCGGGGATGTATTGAATTGGATCGTTGTGGTCACGGCCGCCGGCATCGCGGCCTTCACGCTCTATCTGCTGTTCCACTACAGGTCGGAGCTGGCGGATATGCTGCAGGAGCCGAACGGCAAAGGCAGCCTCAGCCGCTTTCAGATGCTCTTCTTCACCCTGACCATCGGCGGCAGCTATGTTGCGCAGATGCTCGCAGCCAAAGGCTCCGTCCAGCTTGACGGCAACGCCCTGGTCCTGCTCGGCATCAGCGGCGGCAGCTATGTGCTGTCCAAGGGCATCAGTGCCGGCAGTGACCTGGGCAAGGATACGTCGCAGCCGCAGACGCCGCCGACGACCGTCGTCGTGAAGCCGGCGCCCACGCCCGGCACCTGACCGGGCTTACACCAGCCCCGTCGCCTCGCGCACCAGCGCCTCCTCCGCCTCGGCCAGCAGGGCGTCGCGGGCTTCGCCCCAGACGCTCTCGCGGCCAATCTCCAGCAGGACCGGCACGGCCAGCGGCGAAACCCGGTCCAGCCGTTTCAGCGTGATCCGGTCCTTGGCGCGCTTCAGCAGGTCGGCGACGCGGCGGATGTCGGTCAGGCCCCGCGCGGCGTCGGCGCGGGTGGCGCGCAGCAATATGTGGTCGGGCTCGTGGCGCTTCAGGACCTCGTAGATCAAGTCCGAGCTGAAGGTGACCTGGCGGCTGGATTTGCGTTTCTCGCCGGGGTGGTTGCGTTCGATCAGGCCGGCGATGATGGCGACGTTCTTGAAAGTGCGCTTCAAGAGGCTCGAATCCTCCATCCAGGCCTCCAAATCGTCGCCCAGCATGTCCTCGGCGAATAGCTCGCCGATATCGGCGCGGGTCACCGGCTTCAGCGACCAGATGCCGAGAACATAGTCGGTGGCGACGAAGCCCAGCGGCTTCAGCCCCATCCGCTCCATCCGGCGGGTCAGCAGCATGCCCAGGGTCTGGTGCGCGTTGCGGCCCTCGAAGCAATAGGCCACGGTATATTCGCGCCCGTCGCCGCGCGGGAAGCTTTCGACCAGCAGCCCGTGCGGGTCCGGCAGGACCGAGGCCCAGCGCTGCAGCTCCAGCCATTCCTTCACGTCGGGCGGCATGTCGGCCCAGGTCGCGGGCGTTGCCAGCATCGCGCGCACCCGGTCGGCCAGGTGGGTCGTCAGCGGCATGCGCCCGCCGCCATAGGCCGGCACCTTCGGGTCGCCGGTGCCGCCGTCGGCGGCGATCACCTCCATGTCCTGCATGCCGACGAATTTGAGCAGCCGGCCGGCGAAGATGAAGGTGTCGCCCGGCACCAGCCCATTGGCGAAATATTCCTCGACCTCGCCCAGCACCTTGCCCCGCCCCATGCGGACCTTCAGCGTCGTCGCCTCGACGATGGTGCCGATATTCATCCGGTATTGCCGCTGCGCCTCCTTGCTGGCGAGCGCATACTCGCCGGTGTCGGGGTCCAGCTTCAGCCGGCGGAAGCGCTCGTAATTGCCCAGCGCATAGCCGCCGGTGGCGACGAAATTCAGCGTGTCGTCGAAGTCACGGCGCGCGAGGCTTCGATAGGGCGCGGCGCCCGTCACCTCGCCGTAGAGCGCGTCGGCGGTGAAGGGGGCGGAGCAGGCCATGCCGAGAATATGCTGGGCCAGCACGTCCAGCCCGCCGGCGACGACCGGGTCGCCGTCGAAGCTCTTTTCCCTGACCGCGTCGGTCGCGGCGCGGCATTCCAGATATTCGAAGCGGTTGCCGGGCACCAGCAGGGCGCGGCTCGGCTCGTCCAGCCGGTGGTTGGCGCGGCCGATGCGCTGGATCAGGCGTGACGCACCTTTAGGAGCCCCGACCTGCACCACGAGATCGACCGAGCCCCAATCGATGCCGAGATCGAGCGACGAGGTGGCGACCACGGCGCGCAGTTCGCCCCGCGCCATCGCCGCCTCAACCTTGCGCCGCTGCTCGATCTCCAAGGAGCCGTGATGGATGCCGATCGGTAGGTTCTCGGTATTGAACCGCCACAGCGCCTGGAAGCACAGCTCGGCCTGGGCGCGGGTATTGACGAAGACGATGGCGGTCTTGACCGCCTGGATGCGCTCATAAACCTCGGCCATGGCATGAACCGCCATATGGCCGGCCCAGGGCAAGGTCTCGCGTGTCACCAGCGTATCGACCTTGGGCTCGGCCCCGTCGCGACCGCGCACGATGGTGACGTCGCGCGGATTGGGTGCGCCGCCCTTCGACAGATAGGCAGCCAGCGCCGGCGGATCGGCCACCGTCGCCGACAGGCCGACCGAGCGGGCATGGGGCGCCAGCCGCCGTAGCCGCGCCAGGCCAAGCGAGAGCAGGTCGCCGCGCTTGGTGCCGACGATGGCATGCAGCTCGTCGACGACGACGGTCTTCAGGCTGCCAAAAATGTCGCCGGCGTCGGTATAGGACAGCATCAGCGCCAGGCTTTCCGGCGTCGTCATCAATATCTGCGGCGGTGATTTGCGCTGCCGCTCGCGCTTCGCCGGCGGCGTGTCGCCGGTGCGGGTTTCCGCCCGGATGGCGAGGCGCAGCTCGGCGATCGGCGTTTCCAGATTGCGGTGGATATCGACCGCCAGGGCCTTCAGCGGCGAGATATAAAGCGTGTGCAGGCCCAGCCTGGGCCGCTCCGCCAGGTCGACCAGGCTGGGCAGGAACCCGGCCAAGGTCTTGCCGCCGCCGGTCGGCGCCACCAGCAGCGCATTTTCCCCCCGCGCCGCCGCCTCCAGCATCTTGAGCTGGTGCGCATGCGGCGCCCAGCCGCGATGCGCGAACCAGGCCGCGATATTGGGCGGCAGCAGGTCAGGGGGCGAGGCATCCCACAATTCGGCCAGGGGCAGGGTGGTCATCCCGCCAATCGGCATATTATACTTGCCGTACCCATGTCCTACTGGTAGTGGAAGTAGATCGTCACGCCAATGACGCCGAAGGCCATCAGCGTCTGAAGCACGATGCTTTCCCAGTATCTGCTGCGCTGCTTCTCCCGGTCGATCAGCTTGCCTGAACCATAGGGCATGAGCGCGTAACCAGTGACGATCTGAAAGAGTAGCCCGATCAGGATGGCGATCCCGAACACTATCAGCATGGCGGCCAGTTCTTTCCTGCTTTCCTATGGACACAATATGGATGTCGATTCCGTCACGCGATAGGGGCGAGCGCGATCCGCATAAATCCCTTGGTAGCTCAATACGCCCGGAAGTGCGTCGGATCGGGCTCAGATAGGCCGGAAGCTCTCGTTGGTTGGATCGTCCTAGAACAGTTTGAAGCAACCCTCGGCTAGGGCCACGAGACCGATCAGGGCTGAGATCGCGACCGAGGCCCAAAAGCTGATAGGCTTGCTTCTGCGGGTGACGGGAAACTCCCGGGCCTTCCAGCGTACCTCGTCGTTTCGCAAGGCGGTAACGGCGATCCAGAGCAGGACCAACCCCATCCCGATAAAAAATATCCTCGGTCCCATCCGTCTTCCCTTTCGGGAGGGGAGACTACATCAAATCTATGGGGATTGGAGTCTCTGCCAGGGCGCATCGTGCTCGCCCCGCTTTCACAGTTCGGGTATGAGAAGGAAATGAGGTCGTCCGAGGATATGGGAAATGAGGATCGGCGCCCTGCTATTGCTGCCGCTGATGTTGACTGCATGCGACGATCGGGCCGCCGTGAGGCAGAACCTTGCCCAGTGCAAACTAGACAGTGAAGCACGGGGTCACACGTATATAAATGGTTACGGGTACGTCTCAACCTGCATGCAGGCGCGGGGATTTGCCCTCGACGAGAGCCTGGATAAATTTTGCCACGATGACCTCTACCCACAATATTATGAAGTCTGCTATCGCGCTGACAATGCGCTATCGCTGTGAGGAACTTGGATAAGCCTAACCAGAAACCGGGTCCATAATCCGGCCTGGGTCCGTCAAGTACAATATGCCGCCCGCCAATATGGGAGAACAAATCGGGTTCGTCACGGGTGAGTGCGAAATATGCTATCAGCACGGTCCGTGACTGAAGCTCGATCGATTTGGCGCCCGATGTTGGCAACTGACCTGCCGGAGTTGCTGGGCGTCGCTGATGTGGTGCACCCGAGCTATCCGGAAGACCCGGCTGTATTCGAAGAGCGGCTGGCGCTGTTTCCCGGCGGCTGTTGGGTGCTGGAGTTTCACCCTCTCCTCGCCTCCCCCATCGAGGGGGAGGGACATGAAGGGGGCTCGCGGATTAAAGCCCTCCCCCTTGATGGGGGAGGGTTGGGAGAGGGTGAAACTCCTAGTACGGGCAGTGTTCGAGGGCAGGCTGGCCGCCCCATCGGCTATATAATCAGCCACCCCTGGAACTATGCCGCACCCCCAGCCCTGAACAGCCAACTCGGCACGCTGCCCACGCCGCCGACGACCTATTATATCCACGACATCGCGCTTCTGCCCGAGGCGCGCGGCACCGGCGCGGCTAATGCCATCATCGCGCAGCTCACAAAGCAGGCCGAAAAACTCCACCTCCCCAACCTGTCGCTCGTCGCGGTCAACGATTCCGTCGCCTTCTGGCAGCGGCACGGTTTCGTCCTGACCGCGATTCCCGCGCTCGACGCAAAGCTCAAAAGCTATGACGAAGCGGCGCGGTTCATGGTGCGCGCAATCGGCGAAACCCGTGCTAGAGAGTAGCGAACGCACCCTACCGGACCCTTCCGCATGACCGCCCAGCCCGTCGCCGTCCTCACCGCCATTCCCGAGGAGATCGCCGCCTTCGGCGCGCACCTCATCGAAACCGGACGGGAGGCGGTGGCGGGGATTTCCATCCATCACGGCACGCTCGACGGCCGGGCGGTGGTGCTGGCGGAATCGGGGATCGGCAAGGTCAATGCGGCGCTTGCGGCGACCGTTCTGTTCGACCGGTTCGGCTGCGGCGGGATCGTCTTCTCCGGCGTTGCAGGCGGGGTGGACCCCAATCTCGATGTCGGCGACCTGGTAATCGCGGAGCATGTGATCCAGCACGATTACGGCGCGATGGTGCAGGGCGCGCTCGAGGTCTATCGCGCCGGTTCCCTGCCATTCCCGCAGTTTCGCGGCGACGTGGCGCTGAAGGCAAACGCAGCGCTGATCGACGGCGCGCGCCAAGCACTGGCCGGCGCGCAGTTCGGCACCATCCTGACCGGCGACTATTATCTCGGCTGCGGCCAGACGCGGGAGCGGCTGTTTTCTAGCTTCGGCGGCAAGGCGGTGGATATGGAGAGCGCCGCCGTCGCCCAGGTGGCCGAGGCGTTCGGCGCGCCCTGGCTGATCATCCGGGCCTTGTCGGACCTCGCGGGCGAGGACAGCCAGCTCGATTTCCAGGTCTTCGCCGCGCAAGCGGCCAAGACGGCCGCCGCGGCGGTGCTGAAATCCTTGCCGCTGTTCGATGGTCTGTAGAATTCACCGCGTCATTGCGAGGAGCGTAGCGACGCGGCAATCCAGAGTCTCACCGACCGCCGTCGGAGCTAACGACCCTGGATTGCTTCGCTTCGCTCGCAATGACGGGATTGGGTGGGTATTCAGCGCGGACAGTGTCCGATATCTTGCCGAAAAATCGATGGAAGTTCAGGGGAAAGCATGAATTGGGACAGCACGGTCGACGTTCTGGTCGTCGGCTCAGGCAATGGCGGGATGACGGCGGCGGTCTGCTGTCATGAGATGGGGGCGAAGAACGTCCTGGTCATCGAGAAGGGCGAGAAATACGGCGGCACCAGCTCCTATTCGGGCGGCGGCATCTGGGTGCCCTGCAGCCACTACACCAAGGAAGCCGGGGCAGTGGATTCGCTTGCGGAAGCCCGCGAATATGTAAAGCACGCCATCCCCGAGGGCCTGGTCGATCCGGCGATGCTGGACGCCTATATCGAGACCGGGCCGGAGATGCTGCGCTTCATGCATGACCGCACCCGGGTGCGGTATGAATCGCTGGCACACTATCCTGACTATTATTCCGACCTGCCCGGCGCCAAGAACGGCCATCGCAGCCACGAGCCCGAGCCGGTCGACATGACCCTGCTGGGCGACGAGGCGGAGCATCTGATGCCGGTCCATCCGATGATGCGCTTCCTCGGGCGCATGGGCATCACCCAGGTCGAGGCGGCTCTGCTCTATGTCCAGGCGCCCGGCTGGAAGTCGATGATCGCCAAGATGCTGCTCTCTTACGCCACCGACTTTCCCTGGCGTTTCAAAAGCAAGATCGCCCGCCGGCTCACCTGCGGCAGCGCCGGGGTGGCGCGGCTCAGGCTGTCGATGATGGACCGCGACATCCCGCTCTGGCGCAAGACCAAAATGCTTGAGCTGGTGCGCGAGGACGATCGCGTCGGCGGCGCGATCGTCGAGCGTGAGGGCAAGCGGATGGCGATCAAGGCGGAGAGGGCGGTGATCCTCGCCGCCGGCGGGTTCGAGAAGAACCAGGCGATGCGCGACAAATACTTGCCCAAGCCGACCGACACGCATTGGAGCGCGGGCGTCTTCACCAATACCGGCGACGCGGTCAATGCCGGCCTGGGTGTCGGCGCGGCGTTCAAGCTGGTCGATGGCGGCTGGTGGTTCCCGGTGATGTGCGTGCCGGGCGAGGAGATTCCGCACCTGGCGATCATGGAGAAATCCTACCCCGGCAATGTCTGCGTGAACCGGGAGGGCAAGCGCGTCGCCAACGAATCGATGAACTACATGGCCTATGTGAAGCAGGCCTTCGACGTGCATTCGGACGCGCATCCGTCATCCCCGCTGTTCATGGTGTTCGACGCCAATTTCCGCGCCAAATACCTGATCGGCCCGCTGATGAAGGCCTCGTTCAAGCCGGACTTCACCCTGCCGAAAATCTATTTCGAGCAGGGCTTCCTGGCCAAATCCGATACGATCGAAGGGCTGGCCAAGGCCGCCGGCATCGACGAGGCGGGGCTGAAGCGCTCGGTCGGGATCATGAACACCGCGGCCAAGACCGGAAAGGACCCGGAATTCGGCCGCGGCGACACGGCCTATGACCGCTACTACGGCGATCCGTCGGTGAAGCCAAACCCGTGCCTTGGCCCCATCGTGAAGCCGCCCTTCTATGCGGTGCGCATGGAACTCGGCGATTTCGGCACCCAGGGCGGGCTGGTGACCGACACCAACGCCCAGGTCCGCGACACCGACGGCAAGCCGATCCCCGGCCTTTATGCCACCGGCAACTGCGCCGCGGCGATCCTGCCGACCTATCCGGGCCCCGGCTCGACCCTGGGCCCGGCGATGACCTTCGCCTACCGCGCGGCGCGGCACCTGACCGGAGCGAACGCATAGAATCGTTGGGTTAAGACTTTACGACCGGATGTTTCTCTATAAGAAAGGTCCGCCGCGTCGGCAGGGCGCGGGATAATGGGTAGAGGGCAAGATGGCGGACGGGGTTGGTGCCTGGGATGACGAAGTCGACGTTCTGATCGTGGGATCGGGCGCCGCGGCGATGACCGCCGCCGTCGTCGCCCGCAAGAACCACGCCGACGCGCTGGTGATCGAAAAGAGCGAGCTCTACGGCGGCAGCTCCGCCACCTCCGGCGGCGTCGTCTGGATCCCGGCGACCCGCCAGGCGCTCGCCGCCGGCAGCGACGACACGCCTGAGGACGGCTTCAAATATATCCGCGCGCTGACCGCGCCTGAGGTTCCGGATGGGCTGATCTGGGCTTTCGTCAATAACGGGCCGAAGATGCTCGACTGGATGGAGGAGAATAGCGAGCTTCGTTATGTCACCACCCATTACTGCGACTATCATCCCAACCTGCCGGGCGGGAAGACCGCCTTTCGCTCGCACGACGCGGTGCCGATTCATGCCAGCGCGCTGGGCGACGAGTTCCTGAACCAGCGGGCCCAGCATCCGGCGGCGCAGTTCTTCGGCAAGATCAACTGGACGGTGGACGAGACCGGTCCGCTGCTGTTCCGCCTGCCGGGCGGGAAGAAGATCGTCTTCCGGCGTTTTGCCCGCTACTACACCTCCCTGCTCTGGCCCTTCCCCCCCCAGCCGCACCGCTTCCTGACCCTGGGCAGCGCGCTGGCGGCGCGGCTCAAGCTGTCGATGAACAAGCTCGGCGCCAAATTGTGGCTCAAGACCAAGTTCCTGGAGCTGGTGACCGAGAACGGCAAGGTCGTCGGCGCAGTGGTCGAGAAGGAGGGCCGCCGCATGCGGATCGGCGCCCGCCAGGGCGTGCTGCTGGCCGCAGGCGGGTTCGAGCGCAGCCCCGAGATGCGGTCCAAGTACCTGCCGGTGGCGACGATCTATACCGGCGCCCAGCCGCCCAACACCGGCGATGCGATCCGCGCGGCGATGGATCTAGGGGCGCAGACGGCGCGGATGAATTCGGCCTGGTGGGGCGTCTCGCTTGCCGTCCCGGGGGAGGACAAGACCCGCCTGATGACGTTCGAGCGGGCGCTGCCGGGCTGCATCGTCGTCAACCAGGCGGGCAAGCGCTATTTCAACGAGGCCGCGTCCTATCACATCGCCGGCCATGCGATGATCGACAGCAACAAGGCCGGCGCTTCGACCGTGCCGTCCTATATATTGTTCGATTCGCAATACCGGCACGATTACCCGATGGGGCCGGTGCTGCCGCTGCTGCCGGACTGGATGCTGTCGGCCAACATCAAGCAGGTGCTGATCAAGGGGAAGAGCTGGGAAGACGTTGCCCGCCAAGCCGGGCTGCCCTGGGCCAACCTCAAGCAGACGATCGAGAACTTCAACAAGAACGCCAAGGTCGGCAAGGACCCGGACTTCCTGCGCGGCGACGACCCCTACGACTGCTATTACGGCGACCCCAAGGTGAAGCCGAACCCGACGCTCCGCGCCCTCGACAAGGGCCCGTTCTATGCCTTCCCGGTCTATCCGGGCGATATCGGCACCAATGGCGGCCTGGTGATCGACGAGAACGCCCGGGTGCTGGGTAAGGACGGCGCCCCGATTCCCGGCCTCTACGCCGCCGGCAACACGACGGCCAGCGTCATGGGCTATTCCTACCCGGCCGCCGGCGCGACCCTGGGCCCGGCGATGACCTTCGGGTATCTGGCCGCGCGGCACATGGTTGGGGCGAACGAGTAGGTTCATGACCTCGCCCCAACGGGGAGAGGTCGGATCGCGGAGCGATCCGGGTGAGGGGGCGGCGAGCGAAGCGAGCCTTCCGGCTCCGGCCTAATGGTGTCACCCCCTCACCCGGCGCTGCGCGCCGACCTCTCCCCGTTGGGGCGAGGTCAACGGCGCGCTTCGCCGACGATCAGCGAGCCTCCGCCAGCGCCCGCCGCACCTGCCCATGCATGTGCTGCAGGGCCATCTCATTCTCCCCGAACATGAATTTCGGCATCGCCTTGTTCGTGATCCCGGCATGGGCTGTGGTGACGCCGTAGGGCAGGTCCTGGCGCAGCACGATCGAGTGGGCGCTTTCCCAGGTCATCTCGAACATCTCCTGGTTGCCCGGCACCGACAGGTCCATGCGGGCATAGCAGGCGTGGCGTACGATCGACTTGCCGACCGAGACCGGCACGATCTGGAAGAATTCCAGCACCTGGGGCGAGTTGATCAGGATCGTGCCGGGGAACATCAGATAGGCGAGCGTGATGTGGTTTTCCGGCACCCAGCTGTCGGTCGGCTGGCCCTCCAGCTCCATGATGCTCTTATGCGGCGCCGAGAAGCGCAGGTGCCGGCCCATCGGCGTGATGTCGGCGACATTGCCGAAATAGAAATGGGCCAGATTGTCCCGGTGGGCATAATCGAAATGGTAGGATTCGAGGAAGGCCTCGAGCGACAGCTTCCAGTTGCCGTCGAGCGGGATCGGCGCCGCCTTGCTCGACTGCACCTTGTCGAAGCCCCAATGCGGCAGCTCCTGGTTCAGCGCGTCGCCCAGATATTCGTCGAGATCGAAGCTCCGGCCCGGGCCCGAGGCGACGAAGATGAGGCCATGCCGCTCCTCCGCCTGAACCTCGACCAGCCCGTGGCAGCCTTTGTCGACCTGGCCGAAGGTCGAGTTGCAGGTGATGCCCAGCAGCTTGCCGTCGAGATTGTAGCTCCAGCCGTGATAGGGGCAGGTGAAGCCGGCGCCGGTATTGCCCTGCGCGTCATAGACCAGGGCGGCGCCGCGATGGCGGCAGGAATTGACGAAGGCCTTGACCGTCCCCTCCTTGGTCCTCGTCACGATCAGCGGCGTGCCGAAATCGGAGGTGCTGATGTAGTCGCCCGGCTTCTCGATATCGCGCGACATGCCGGCGACGAAGGGGAAGCGGTCGAAGATGGCGTGCTTCTCGGTGTCGTAGAGGGCGGGGTCGGTATAGATGCCGGTATCGACCTCCAGGATGCTGTCCGCCATCGTCGGGCGGCCTTCCTTGACCAGCCCGATCAGCCGGTCGGCGATGCCGACCATGGTCTGGCGGTTGACGTCCTTGAGGCCGCCGGCATCCAGCTTGGCGCGCATATTGATGGTCGCGGCCATCGCCTCTTCGTCGCTGATGAGCTGATGCTCCTGCTCGATATGCCCTTCGTTCATGTCGTTTCCTCCCGATTTCCTGTTTTGCGAAATTGTCGTTGTCAGCCGTGGGCGCGTCTAAGGCGCGGCGATCCCCTTCAGCGCGAAGTCGGCGATCCGGCTGGCGCAGGCATCGATTCGGTCCTGCGAGATCGGGATGTCGGTACAGATCGACAGCGTGAGCTCGGCGATGATCAGGTCGATGCACATGCCGGCGGCCTCGAGCGTGTCGATCTGCCGTATCTCGCCGGCCGCCTTGCGCGCCTCCAGATAGGCCGCCAGCGGCCGCGTATAGCGCTCGGCTGTGCCCTCCAGCATCAGCGGCACCAGCTCCGGGAAGCGGCGGCCCTCGCGCATCGCCAGCTTGCTCACCGTTATCGAATAGGGGCGGTTGGCATCCTCCAGGATCGCGCCGATACGGCGCGGCAGGCCCTGGGCGACCGGGCTGCCGTCGTCGGGCGGCATCTCCGTGAACACCGCCTTTTCCTTCAGCCGCTGGATCACGGCGTTGAACAGCCGCTCCTTGTCGGTAAAGCGGGTATAGACCGCCTGCTTGCCCATGTCGGCGGCGTGGGCGATGGCGTCGATGGTCGCGCCGTTGAAGCCGTGCTCGACGAAATAGTCGGTTGCGACCGTCATCAGCCGCTCGCTCTTCAGGCTGGCATCCTGCAGCGTCGGCCGCCCGGTACGCCGGCCGGCCTCGGCCGTCTTTTCAAGAAGTGGGTTCACTATCCCTGGCCGTTTGTTCATCGTCCTCAATTAATCATACCCTAGCATATGATTTCGGCCAGCGGGATTCTATTTTGCGTGGGCGCACGCTACCTCTTGTGGCCTTGCATAACGCCATTAAACTTCGCGCATGACCAAGACAGTCCTCATCACCGGCGGCGCCAAGCGCGTGGGCCGCGCCATCGCTCTCGAACTCGCGGGGGCCGGGTACGACATCGCCATCCATTACCGCGAGTCCGCCGCCGCCGCCGCGGTGCTCAGCCGGGAAGTGGAGGGGCTGGGCCGCCGCGCCGCGCTGGTCCAGGCGGATCTGGAGGATGAGGCGTCGGTCGAGACGATGCTGCCGCAGGCAATCGCTCAGCTCGGGCCGGTCACCGCGCTGATCAACAATGCCAGCCTGTTCGTCCGCGACGAGGTCGACGACGTCACGCGCGAGGGCTGGGACCGGCAGCTGATGGTCAATCTGCGCGCGCCCTTCGTTCTGATGCAGCAATTCGCCCGGCTGCTGCCGGCGGATGCTAACGGGGCGATCGTCAATATGCTGGACCAGAGGGTCTGGAACTACACGCCGCATTTCGTCAGCTACACCGTGTCCAAGGCTGGGCTGTGGACGCTGACCCAGACCATGGCGCTGGCGCTGGCGCCGCGCATCCGGGTCAACGGAGTGGGGCCGGGGCCGATCCTGGCCAACGACAATCAGAGCCCCGAGCAGTTCCGGACCCATTGGTCCAGCCTGCCGCTGCAACGGAAGATCGACCCGGCCGAGGTGGCGCGGGCGGTCCGTTTCCTGGTCGAATCGCCGTCTCTGACGGGCCAGATGATCGCAGTCGACGGTGGGGAGCATCTGGCCTGGGCACAACCCAAACGCGGGGTGGTCCCGCCCGAATAGGCGTCATAAACACCTAGGCGCCAACTTTGTTCCAGGGATATCTTCTTTAGGTAGCCCAATAGGATAGGGAAAGTCCTTCGTACGGAGGCGTATCGATACCGCAGTGCGAAAGTTGTACACATCCATTTTGGAGCCGCTTTCCAGAAAAAACTGCCTAAAAGTTTAACTTTCACAAAAGGCGATTTTTGCAATTGACTTTTAATTATGATTTAAAATCATATAGTTAAGAAAATTGCCTAAAATTTAGGCAAACCCGGCAATTACTTGATTCGGCGCGACTTGCGCTTTTCACGCAATATATTGCACACAGAGTTATCCACAGGAATCGTTGATAAGTACGCCAACTCGTGGCGCCGCTTGGCTTTGGGTTGCACCGGCCCGCGTTTGGCGCGAGAAAACCCGAATGTCACCCCCTGAAGATTCGACGACTGTGGTCCCGCGCGCGGGCATCGACATTATCCGCGATTTCGCCAAGACGCTGCCCAATGCGCCTGGTGTCTACCGCATGATGAATACCGGCGGCGACGTGCTCTATGTCGGCAAGGCGCGCAGCCTCAAGAAGCGGGTCACGACCTATACCCAGCCGGCCAAGCTGCCGGTCCGCATCCAGCGCATGGTGCACGAGACCCGGGCGATGGAGTTCGTCCGCACGCGCAGCGAGGTCGAGGCGCTGCTGCTGGAATCGAACCTGATCAAGCGGCTCAAGCCGCGCTATAACGTGTCGCTCAGGGACGACAAGTCGTTCCCCTATATCGAGCTCAGCTCGTCGCACCAGTTCCCCAGGCTCGCCAAGCATCGCGGCAGCCGGTCGGACGGGACCTATTACGGCCCCTTCGCCTCGGCCGGTGCGGTCGACCGCACCATCGTCGCGCTCCAGCGCGCCTTCCTGATCCGCAGCTGCGCCGACACGGTGTTCTCCACCCGCTCGCGCCCGTGCCTGCAATATCAGATCAAGCGCTGCACCGCGCCGTGCGTCGGGCTGGTGTCGGAGGCGGACTATGCCGGGCAGATCGAAGAGGTGAAGAACTTCCTCGCCGGCGACAGCAAGGCGGTGCAGGAAGGGTTCGTGCGCGAGATGCGCGAGGCGTCGGACGCGATGGATTTCGAACGCGCCGCCCGCTTCCGCGACCGGATCCGCGCGCTCGCCTCGATCCAGGCGCACCAGGACATCAACAGCGCCGATCTGGGCGACGCCGACGTGATCGCCGCCTGGCAGGACGGCGGCCAGACCTGCGTCCAGGTCTTCTTCTTCCGCGGCGGCCGCAATTACGGCAACCGACCCTATTTCCCGTCCCACGACAACAGCGTGATGGTGGAGGACGTGCTGGCCGCTTTCGTCGCCCAGTTCTACGAGGACAAGGCGCCGCCGCCGCTGGTGCTGCTCTCCCACGAAGTGCCCGAGCAGGATTTGATCGCCGAGGCACTGGCGGTCAGGGCAGGGCGCAAGATCGAGCTGGCGACGCCCCAGCGCGGCGACAAGAAGCGGCTGACCGAGCACGCGCTCTCGAATGCCCGTGAGGCCCATGGCCGCCGCATGATCGAAAGCGCCTCGCAGCGCGAGCTTTTGAAGAAGGTCGGCGAGCTGTTCGGCCTCGACGCCCCGCCGGAGCGGATCGAGGTCTATGACAACAGCCACATCCAGGGCACCAACGCGGTCGGCGCGATGATCGTCGCCGGGCCGGACGGCTTCATCAAGAACGCTTACCGCAAGTTCAACATGAAGGCGCCGCTCACCCCCGGCGACGACTATGCGATGATGCGCGAGGTGCTGGGCCGCCGGCTCGCCCGCGCCGTGAAGGAGGACCAGGGCGAGGAGGAGAATGCCTCGGGCAGCGACGGCGCGGCCTTTCCCGACCTGATCCTGATCGATGGCGGCCAGGGGCAGCTCCAGGCCGGGCTGGACGTGGTGGCGGAGCTGTCGATCGCCGTGCCGCCGGTGATGGTCGGCATCGCCAAGGGACCCAACCACGGCGCCGCCGGCCGCGAGAAATTCTTCACCGTCGACGCCGAGGGCAAGATCAGGGCACCCTTCGAGCTGCCGGTCAACGATCCGGTGCTGTTCTTCCTCCAGCGCCTGCGCGACGAATCCCACCGCTTCGTCATCGGCGCCCACCGCGCCAAGCGCCAGAAGGCGATCGGCGTCTCGCCGCTGGACGAGATCGCCGGCATCGGCCCGTCACGCAAGCGGGCGCTGCTCCACCATTTCGGCTCGGCCCGCGCCGTCAGCGCCGCGGCGATCGAGGACCTGCAGTCGGTGGAGGGCATTTCGAAATCGGTGGCGCGGAAGATTTACGATCACTTTCACGCGCGGCCTTGAGATCATGCGTAGGGTGGAATAGCGAAGACCGTATTCCACCAGCCGAGCAAGGCTCGGCCATCGGTGCCGATGGATGCACCGATTGGTGGAATACGGTCTTCGCTATTCCACCCTACGTAAGACGCACCGGCCTCTTTTCATGCGGCAGATACAGCGGATGCGCCGGCTCGCCCGCGCGCGTCGTGCCGAGGCAGTGGAGGGGCCTGTCGGCCAGCAGGGTACGAACCTCGGCCGAGCGGCCAAGAAGGGCTCCGTGGGCGCCCCAGGCGCACAGGATCATGGATGCGCGGCCGGCGCTCTCGGCGATGCCGGCGTCGTTGAGTGGTCCGACCGGGTCGGCTGCCTCGCGCAGCGCCTTGGGATACGGCGAGGAGAGGGCGAACAGGTTCACCACCTCCATCCGCCCGAAGCCCCAGGCGACGGAGCGGCGCTCGCAGCGTTCGATGGTCGGGTCGTTGTTGCCAAGATGGTCGGCCCGCGACGGGTTCAGCATGATCCACAGGATAGTGGCGCTGCCCGAATCCCACTCCCGCCATAGGCTGTAGCGATAGAGGCCGCAGGGCGAGTAGGTCGCGCCGAAACGCCGCTCAGTCATTCAGGATGCGTCCCGGATGTAGCCAAGCACGGGCCGACCCGCTACGAAGTGGCAGTCCCCGAACCATCCGTCTACGATAGCCTCCGTGTCGATCAATCTTCCCAACATACTCACGCTGGGCCGGATCGTCCTGATCCTGCCTTTCGCGATGCTGTTTTTCCACGGCTCCGCCATGACGCGCTGGGAGGCGCTGGCGCTGTTCGCGCTGGCCGCGGTGACGGACTGGCTGGACGGCCATCTGGCGCGGCGGCTCAACCAGGAATCGGCGCTGGGGCGGATGATGGACCCGATCGCCGACAAGCTGCTGATCGCCACCGCGATCATCCTCCTGATCGCCACCGGCGCGATCGCCGGCTGGTCGATCGCCGCCGCGCTGCTGATCCTGCTGAGGGAGATCGCGGTCTCGGGCTTTCGCGAGCATCTGGGGCCCTTGGGCGTCACCGTGCCGGTCAGCATGCTGGCCAAATGGAAGACCACCTGCCAGCTGATCGCCATGGGTATCCTGATCGCCCCGGTCGAGGCGGTTCAGCCGCTCGGGCTGATCGCACTGTGGATCGCCGCGGTGCTGACCGTGATCACCGGCTGGAGCTATCTGATGGCGACGCTGAGGAGCGTCGGCTAGGCCCTTACTCCGCCGCCGCGGATGCGCCCTCGACTAGAGGCGGGTGGCGGTTGAACAGCATCGGCACCGCATTGCACATCGAGGTGATCAGCGCGGCGGCGAAGGGCAGGGCCTGGACCAGCACGGCGACGCTCCACAGCAGCGCCTCCTCGTTCTGCGGCGTGAAATGGTACAGCACCGCGACTGCAACGAAGACCAGCGCCAGCAGCCAGTAGATCTCGTCGCGCGCCATCAATATGCCCTGCATCAGCGCCGGCTGGTCGGCGCATTTGGGCGTACGCACGAAGGGCCGGCCCGAAGTGAAGATGCCCTGCCAGATCGCCCGGCCCACCGTATGGGTCAGCGCCATGCCGGCGACGGCGGCGCCGATCTTCTGCAGCGGGCTGCATTTGATGCGCACCGTATA
>CAZNNJ010000009.1:23181-23577 GCA_964574305.1 uncultured Rhodospirillales bacterium
CACGGAGAGACCACGAAGCCGGCGAACAGGTTGAAGGAGCAGGCCACGATCGTCGGGATCATGAAGGCCATCGGCGGGAAGCCGAACTGCTCGCCGATCGTCTGCTGGACCTGGGCATAAAGCGGATGGTCGCTCTTGAAGTTCGCACCCCATATCAGCGTGCCCAGCCAGTCGAAGAACGGATAGGCCAGCATGCCAAGCGACCAGACGATCGAAGCGGCCGAGAACAGCAGATGGGCGGCGTCGGCGAACCACGGAATCCAGCCGGCGACGAAGTGATAGCGCTGGCCGAAGGTCAGCACCTTGCTGGCGGGCAGGAAGTTGCGCCAGTGGTGCTTCATGATCTGCACCGCGCCATAGGCCCAGCGGTGGCGCTGCGTCTTGTAGGCCGAGAAG
>CAZNNJ010000010.1:0-22519 GCA_964574305.1 uncultured Rhodospirillales bacterium
CCATGAAGGGAGCCAGGCCAGTGCCGGTCGCGAACATATAGAGGTTCTTGCCGGGCTTGAGGTCGCGCAGCACCAGGGTGCCGACGGGCTTGCGCCCGATCAGCAGCTCGTCGTTCGGCTTCAGATGCTGCAGGCGGGAGGTCAGCGGCCCGTCCGGCACCTTGATCGAGAAGAATTCGAGATGATCCTCGTAATTGGCCGAGGCGATCGAATAGGCCCTGGTCAACGGCTTGCCGTCGACCGGGAGCCCGACCATCACGAAATGCCCGTTCTCGAACCTGAGCTCGCGGCTGCGCGTGGTGGTGAAGCTGAACAGCGTGTCGTTCCAATGCCGTACGCTCAAAACCTGCTCGGTACCCAAATTCGCCATTGCCAGGATCCCTGTGAAATCGTCCGCAATGACAGATAGGGACTGGACAATGATTTGTGAAATGGGTAGTTTTGATTTAGATGATCGATTTTATGAATATGAGTTTGTCATCCACAGATTTTCGCAGATGAACACAGATGTTTTCGCTGCGCGGCTTTGCACCGCCGTAGGCGGTAACATTCAGAATAATCTGCGTTCATCTGCGTTCATCTGCGGATAAAAAATCATGCGCCTCACGCTGCGTCAGCTTGAAGTGTTCGTCGCCATCGGGCGGGCCGGGAATGTGACCCATGCCGCCGACAGGATTGCCATGTCGCAGTCGGCGGCCAGCACGGCGCTGGGCGAGCTGGAGAAGCAGTTCGGACGGCCGCTGTTCGACCGGGTGGGCAAGCGGTTGCGCCTCAACGAGGTCGGCGAGGCGGCGATGACCAAGGCGCTGGAGATCCTCGACCGCGCGGCCGAGCTGGAGGCCCTGCTGGCGGGCGGCGGCGGGCCGGGCGCGCTCAATCTGGGCGCCTCGCTCACCATCGGCAACTATCTCTGCCCGACCTTGATCGACCGGTATCTGGGAATTTATCCGCAGAGCGAGGTGAAGCTCGAGATCGGCAATACCCAGCACATCGCCCACGCCGTCGCCAATTTCGACCTGGACCTCGCTTTGATCGAGGGCGAGATCAAGCATCCCGACCTCACCGTCACCGACTGGCTGAGCGACGAGCTCGTCGTCTTCTGCGCCCCCTCCCACCCGCTGGCCAAGGGGGCGTCTGCAAACGAGGCGCCTGTTTCAATCGACCGGCTGCTTGAGGAATCATGGATCGTCCGCGAACCCGGCTCCGGCACCCGTCAGACGCTCGACCGGGCGATGACGCCCTGGTGGCCGCGCTGGAAGATCGGGCTGGAGCTGGAGCACACCGAGGCAATCAAGGGCATGGTCGCGGCCGGCCGCTTCATCGGCTGCATCTCCCGCCGGGCGCTGACCGAACCGTGCGAAAGCGGCCGGCTGGTTGCGCTCTCCGTCCCCGATCTCGACCTCCACCGCCGCTTCTACCTCGTTACCAACCGCCGCAAGCATCGTACGCCGGGGATTGGGGCATTCGTGAAAGTGTGCGAGGCGTTCGCCGTGGGGCAGCCGTGACATTTCTGTGACCCGGATCCAAACGGGTCTGCTAAACGTTTATGATTATTGTCGGGTCCCCGCGCATCGCGTAGCCCGGTAAAGGAATTCGGAGGCAGTCATGATCTGGAATGTTTCGAAGGGCCGGCGCTGGACATTGGCGCTTGGCGGGGTAGCCGCGGCAATCGCACTGACCGCGGCGGCGCCCGCGGAGGCCCGCTGGCATGGCGGATGGGGTGGTGGCTGGGGCTGGGGCCCGAGCGTCAGCGTCGGCTTCGGTTTCTATCCCTATTATGGCTATGCCTACCCGGCCTATGCCTATGCGCCCGCCTATTACGCGCCGCCGGTCTATTACGGCTATCCGGCCTATTATTCCGGCTATTCGAGCTATTATTCGCACAGCGCATACTCGACCACGCACAAGACCACGCACCATCACGTGCACAAGGCAGCGGCGCAGCCCTGCACCTGCACCTCGTCACAGGCGAGCCCGCCCCCGGCATCGGGCGATTCCGCCTCGTCGAACCCGGTGCAGCAGACCAACCCGTCCGCGGAATCGAAATACTGATCGCTTAACCATCCGTCCGTTTCTCCCCTATAGTATCGGCAACGATAGACGGGGAGGAACGGATGGACGCTTTGGCGCCTCTGATGCCGCAGGTCGACTTCGCCTATGACGAGGTCACCGATCTGCACGAACTGCTGGATGAGCTGAGGGCCCACGGGCCGGTGGTCCGGGTCAAATATCTGGGCGCGCCGGTCTGGGCGATCCTGGACCATGCGGAGCTCAACCAGGCCTTCAACGACCTGGAGCATTTCGACCCCGGCGACGGCTATCGCATCATCTCCGCCCCGTCGATGGGCAACACGATGCAGACCATGTCGGGCGAGCAGCACCGCATCGCCCGCGCCTCGGTCTCCGCACCGTTCCTGCCGGCCAGCGTGCGCGCCTATGTCGAGAGACTGATCGAGCCGATCGCACATGAGCTGATGGACCGGCTGGAGGGCCAGCGCGAGGTCGAGTTCGTGCAGGGTTTCACCCGCCCCTACCCCTTCACCGTCATCACCCGCCTGCTCGGCATCCCGGTCAGCGACGAGGCGATGTTCCTGGAATGGGCGGTCAAGCTGATCGACTTCCCCTGGGACCCGGAGGGCGCGCTGAAGGCCAAGGCCCAGTTCGACGCCTATATGCTGGGCATCCTGGCTGACCGCAGGGCGCGGCCGACCGACGATTTCGTCTCCACTCTGGTGACCTCCGAATTCGAGGGCAAGCGGCTGGAGGACGAAGACATCCTCTCCCTGTTCCGCCTGCTGTTTCCCGCCGGCTCCGACACGACCTACAAGAACGCCGGCAGCCTGTTCGCCTGCGTGCTGGCCGACCCTGAGCTTCGCGCCCTGGCCCAGAAAGGCGACAAGGAACGCGCCGCCATCGCCACCGAGGGCCTGCGCTGGCAGGCCCCGACCGCGATGCTGCCGCGCATGGCGACCGGCGACATCACGCTGAGTGGCGCGCATATCAAAAAGGGCGACTGGGTGTTGTTCGGCATCACCGCCGCCAACCGCGACCCCAAGGTCTTCCCCGACCCGCATCGCTTCGATCCGTCCCGCGACAACCGCGAGTTGATCAGCTTCGGCCGGGGGGTTCATTTCTGCCTCGGCAGGCACCTGGCCAGGCGGGAATTGGAGACAGCGCTGCGGGGAGTGTTCGAACGCCATCCGGACATCAGGCTGAAACCGGGCAGCAAGGTCGAGTTTGTTGGCGGCGTTCTGCGGGGGCCACGGGAGCTGTGGGTTGAGCCCTACGGGGCGGGATAATTTTCTGAATTGAACCGCCAAGATGCAAAGGCGCCAAAGAAATCTAGAAGAGTAGCCACAGATTACGCAGATGACACAGATTATGAATTTATCGCTGCGCGGCTTCCCGCCGCCGAAGGCGGTAATATCCGGATTTGATCTGCGTTAATCTGTGCAATCTGTGGCTAAAAATTCTTCTTGGCGTCTTTGCGCCTTGGCGGTTCAAAATTTCATAAAGCAGACAGGACACCGATGCGCGTAACCTTCATCGACCCCGACGGCCAGACCCACAGCGTGACCGGCGAGCCGGGCGAGAGCGCCATGCGCTGCGCCACCAACCACCTGGTCCCCGGCATCGTCGGCGAATGCGGCGGCGCCATGGCCTGCGCAACCTGCCACGGCTATATCGCCGAGGACTGGGCCCGAAAGCTCCCTCCGCCGAGAGCGCAGGAACGCGAAATGCTCGCAGGCTGCATCGACGTGCGGCCGAACAGCCGTCTGACCTGCCAGATCAGGCTGTCCGAGGCACTGGACGGCATGGTGATCGAGGTGCCGGAGTCGCAAACCTAAAGTGGCGCCCGTAGCCGACGATATTTCCGCCCTTCCCCCAGGTTACAGCATCGGCCAGATGACCCGCGCCGAGGCGGACATGCTCGACGGCTGGGCCGCGGCGGAGGGATGGAATCCCGGCCTGTCCGATATCGACATCGCCTGGGCTCATGATCCGGACGCGTTCATCGCCCTGCGCAAGGACGGCGCGCTCGCCGGCGGCGGCGCCATCATCGGCTATGACGGCGCCGCCGGGTTCATGGGGCTTTTCATCATGCGCGCCGAGCTGCGCCGGCAGGGGCTGGGGCGCATTCTGTGGCATGAGCGCCTGAGGCGCCTACGTGCGCGATTACAGCCCGGCGCGCCGGTCGGCATGGACGGCGTGTTCGAGATGGCGCCGTTCTACACGGCGGGCGGCTTCTCCTATCTCTATCGCGACCTGAGATTCGAGGGCACCGCCGCCGGCGCCCTCGATCCCGCCGCCATTCCCCTGGACCAGATCCCCTGGCCGGACCTGGCCGCCTACGACGCCCGCGTGTCGGGGCTGAAGCGGGAGGGATTCATGCGCGCCTGGCTGGAACAAAAAGGCGGGCACGGCTTTGCCCTGTGCGAGGCCGGCGCGATCGCCGGATACGGTTTCCTCAGACCGTGCCGCGTGGGCTTCAAGCTGGGACCGCTCTACGCAAACGATGCGGCAACCGCCCGCCGCCTGCTGCACAGCCTGCTGTCCGCCGCCCAGGGCGCTCAGGTTCAGATCGACGTTCCCGAACCGAACTCGGCCGCGCTCGGCCTCGTGAACGAACTAGGCTGGCAGAACCCGTTCGGCTGCGCCCGGATGGTCTACGGGATACCTCCGGCAGCTCAGGTCGAGCGGATATTCGGCGTGACGTCGTTCGAGTTTGGATAGAGAAAGTGGAACGACTACGCCACGTAGCTTGACTTTTTGTTCGTTCTATGTTCTATTCTGTTTATTCCACATAGGGTGTAGGAATGGACAGCCAAATGGTATCGTCTGCTTTCCATAGAGGCCGTATTCTTGTCGTCGGACAGGTATCGAGCCCTGCAGGAAGTATTTCCAACCGCGTGCTTGAAGGATCGACTGACCTCAAGGTCACAGACACCCTGGAAGCTCAGCAACTTGTTCAGCGCCCAAGTGACTTGGCGAAGGCATTTTCTGAGCATCCTGGGCAAGTTCTCGCGTTTGTTGGCGTTGGCTTCGGCCCAGCACCCGCGAGTGATTTCGATAAGCACCTATGGAAAGGCGAGTTTGTTGAAGCTGAGCACCCACGCATACCGGAGGGGTCTTCGGAAGGTGGACGGTTTTGCTCAGCTAATGAAGCATCGGGTGCTGACAGCGGACCGGAGACAACGGACAACCTTCTCAATCAAAACGTGATTGTTAAGGAACTCATGTCGAAGGTGGAGAAAGGGCCGCCAGGAAACTCCTGAGGAATAGACTCGTTGCTGGTCTCCGCGTCTTGGCCGGCTTAGTGGCAGATGTGGCACCCGTCGCTGGAGAAATATTTGACGCTGGCGAAGTCGCACAAACGGTCGCCGATGGTATCGCCCTTCATGAAGATATCGCTGCCGCAAAAGCATTCGTTGAACAAGGCCCGCAATCTCTGGAGAGCTTGCAGATGAGCACGGATTATCAGCCGTTCTCGTCGTTCAATGCTTTTAGGAAGGACGTCTTCGGAAAATATTTCGGCGCGGCAGGTGACGGATATGAATACCACCACATTGTCGAGCAAGGGGGATCTGGACTGGATGATCTACCTGCCGGAATTATGAATAGCACTGAAAACGTAATCAAAATCCCGCGACTGTTACATGAAGAGATTTCAGCGGAGTACGGTGCAAATTATGAAGGCACAGGGAAAACTTTAAGGGAGTGGTTATCCACACAGCCTTACGAAGTACGCCGCGCCAAAGGAATAGAAATAATGCGCAAGCTCGGAATCATAAAATAATCGCTTGGAGTTCGAGATTATGCTGGACCTGAATTTCGAGACCAATCTCATGCGGCTTCAAGAAAAAATGATCGAGAGCCTGCGGGCGAGGGGAAAGGCGATCCTTGCACACGATCAAGCCGCTGCCGATGAAGCAGCCGGACAGTTTTCTGTACATCTGCTTGCCGCCCGGACGGAATTGAACATGGAAGCAAAGAGATACGCAGCCGATCTCAAGGTCGACCCCGCGGCGGGCGACAACAGTAAAGCCGTTCAACTACTTAGAGCTTTTGCGCGAGGATGTCGGTTAACGCGATTGTGGCGTGACGTGATGGGGGAGATACCCGCTGGAACACGTCATGCAAAAAAAATTTACCGCATCGTGCTGCCCGCGCTGGATGCCATCGGCCGACGTAGAGACCTCGCTAAGCTTCTTGACGACCCCGATCCGTCTGTGCGCGGCAGGGCCGCTTTTTTACTAAAGGAAGCCATGCCCGATCGGTGTGCCTCGATTCTGGAGGACGTGTATCGGAAGGAGCGCTTCGGAGATGCCGGTTCGGTTGTGATGTGGGCATTATCCGACGATACGCGGGCGCACATCCACGCAGAACATGCCGAGGGAGCAACGCAAAGGCGACAATCGTTATCGGCCGATTCCCGTTAAGCCTCATCCGAAGCCCGCGCCGCCGCGAACCGCCCTGCTCTCCGCCCAAAGAACGTCGCCTCGCCGATACACGTCCCGCTCGAATACCCCCGCGCGTCTTGCGCAATATTCCATGCGCTGGCCCCCGCCGCGTAGAGGCCGGGGATCGCTACATCGCCCTCGCCCAGCACCTCGGCATTTTCGTTCGTCTTCAGCCCGCCCAGCGAGAATCCGGCATATTTCGCGCGGTGGATCGACAGGTCGAAGGCGGCGTAGGGCGGGGCGGTGAGCGGTTTCAGCCAGTCCGCGTATTTCTGGAACTCGGTGTCCTCGCCGGCCGCCATGTCGCGGTTGTAGCGGTCCATGGTGGCGACGAGAGAGCCCTTCGGCAGGCCGATGCCGGCTTCCATCTCCTCGACCGTGTCCCAGCCGTCGATCAGGCGCTGCTCGAAATAGTCGTAGGGCGGGTAACCGAAGGTTTCGCTGTCGAGGATCAGATAGGCGATGCCGTCGGGCTGCTCCACGGTGAAGCCGGCGGTGCGGCCGTGATAGCAGTCCTCGGCGACGAAGCGCTTGCCGTCCCTGTTCACCAATATGCCCTTGATCATGTTCTCGGGCGGGTAGAAGGGCGAGGTCAGGAAGGCGCGATCCAGCCGCATCGGCTGCCCGCCGGCCGAGACGCCCAAGAGGATGCCGGAGCCGTCGTCATACGGGGTGCCGTGCTTGATCAGGTCGCGCGGCATCCAGGACAGCTCATTGTCGAACAGCGTGTCGTTCATGATATAGCCGCCGGCCGCCAGCACCACGCCGGCACGAGCGCGGATGTTCAGCACCTCGTCGAAGCGGCGGACGCGCACGCCCATGATCGTGCCGTCGCCGTCGGCGATCAGGGCGATCACCCGCGCATCGCACAGCTGGCGCACGCCGATCGAATGGGCGGTGGCGATCAGGTGCTTCATCAGCACCTGGCCGGCATCGCCGCCGGCAAAGGCGACCTTGTGGCCGCGCGGGGCGGGTTTGGCGATGTCACGGAACGGCCAGGCCTTTTCGTTGCCGCTCCAGATCAGGCATTCGGAGCCCGGCTGCATTGCAGCCTTGCCGGGATAATAGGAGCGTTCGAACGGGACGCCGCATTCCTCCAGCCAGTGAAAATGGGCGACGCTCTCATCGCAATAGAGGCGTAGCTTCTTCGGGTCCGGGTCGGGGGTCAGCGCCTCGAGATATTTGTACATCTCCTCCTCCGTGTCCTCGAAGCCGCAGGCGGTATGCACCGGAGTGCCGCCGCCGAGATAGCAGTGCCCGCCCGCAATCCCGGTGCCCCCGCCACAACCGCTGGCGCGTTCCACCACCAGCACATCGACGCCATGCCGCCTGGCCTCGATCGCGGCCGAGGCCCCGGCCCCACCGAAGCCGACGACGACCACATCGGCCGCCTCGTCCCAGGTGCAGATATGGCTTTCGGCGAGGAGTTCGGGGGTGGGGACGGAGAGTTTCGTCATGGGTCCGGTCTCTTCACTACTTAAACCGTCATGGCCGGGCTTGACCCGGCCATCCACGCGGCTCCGTTCGCATTGAACTCGAAGGTCTGCGCTGGCGGAAACGCGTGGATGCCCGGATCAAGTCCGGGCATGACGGGATTTGTGAGGTTGGTTGTTGGGAGCATGAGCGTCCGGCAGCTTCACGGCACCACCACGATCTTGCCGCCGACGCCGCCCTGTTCCATCAGCCCGTGGGCGACGGAGACCTTGGAAAGGGGCAGCGTGTGGGCCACCGGCATGGTACGCCCCTTGTCATTGAGGTCGCGGGCGAAGCGTTCCAGCCGGGCGCGGTCGAAGCTGACGACCAGCGAGGAGAAGCGCTGGGTCGAGCCCGGCGGCGGGTTGGGCGGGGGCACGGCGATGGAGCAGACGACGCCGTTGGGCTTGAGATAGGCGAACAGCCGCTCCGCCGTTTCGCCGCCCACCGTGTCGGCCATGAAGTCGAACTTGCCCGCGGCCTTGAGCGCCGCTTCATCGCTGAGGTCGATCACGCCGGCGACCGGCAGATCGGCGACCGCGTCGCGGCTGGAGCCGCGCACCCCGGCATAGACGACGGCGCCGGCATCCAGCGCCGCCATCACTGCCGCGCGACCGGTCGAGCCGCCGGCGCCGGTGACGATGCCCTTCGAGCCCGGCTTGGGCGCGATCCCCTTCTCGACCAGCTGGATGCCGGTCATGACGCCGGTGGGCAGGGCCGCGGCGGCGGTCAGCTCCATCCCCTCCGGCACCTTGGCGAAGGATGCGGCATAGAACACGACCTTCTCGGCATAGGCGCCGTTGGCCATCGGATTGATCATGCCCATCACCCGGTCGCCGACGGCAAAGCCGCTGACCCCGGCGCCGACCGCATCGATGGCGCCGGCGACATCGCCTCCCAGGCGGGCCGGGAAGGCGAGCGGCATCCAGTCCTTCAGATAGCCGCGCCGCGCCTTTACATCGACCGGATTGACCGCCGCGCCCGCAACCTTGACCCGGATCTCGCCGGGGCCGGGGACCGGTTCAGGCACCGTGGCGATGCGGAACGCGTCCGGTCCGCCATAGGCGCCGATCTCGGCGGCAATCATCGTGCCCGGTGCCTCAAGTGGCGTCGCCTCGCCCGCCTTGGCGACTGCATTGCGGTAGGCGACGGTGCGGGCCTCAAGTCCGCTGACGAAAGTGCCGAAAGACGGAACGTTCTCCAGCAGTTCCAGGATCACGCCGGGCGCCTGGGAGGAACGAAAATAGGTATAGCGCTGCCCCGTCGCGTCGCGGCCGGAGGCGAACATCTCCATGCCGCGTTCGAGGGCAGCCTTATTGTCGGCCTCGATATCGTCGGTGGCGGCGGCCAAGCGCTGCAGGCCGATGATCGGGCGGTTCAGATTGTCATGGAACGGCGACGGGCCGTCGCCCAGCACCTGCATCAGCTCGATCAGCACGCCGCCATGAACGGTGAGGCCGACATTGACCGGCAGCGCGATCTGCCGCCCCTCGAACTCCATGGTCAGTGTCAGGCCGCGGAAGATGCTCCATGGGCCGATTCCGACCTGATTCTCCCAGAATTCGACCATCCGGTCGACATTGTCGGTCGTATAGCTGATCTGCTTGACGGGCCCGAGCCAGGACGCGGTCATCTCTTCCCCCAAGTTCTAACGACAGCTCGTTTCGTGGAAGCATTCGTCCCACAAGTTCGCCCGCCCGACAACGCTCCTTCCGGGTGCTTGCGCGGCAGGGCATTGGATGTGAGAAATCCTGACCATTTCGGTGGAGATCGAGCCATGCGCCCAATCCTATCTGCATTCCTCCTGGCGGCGGCCTTCCTGGCGGCCCCCGCCCGCGCTGAGATGCCCAAGTCCGAGGTCGATTTCGTCGCCACCATCCAGGATGCGCGCACCGTGTATGGCGCGCAGGACACATCGGCCAAGAAGACCGCGCTGGTGAAGGAGATGGTCACGCGCTGGAAGGCGATCCTGCCCGGCGGGCTGATCCACGATTGGACCGGCACGATCGTCGAGCTGGGCAAGAATAAGGGCGGCAGATTCTACCTGGCCGTCAAGATCGCCGACCGCCTTCATATGATGACCTGGAGAACGGCCTTCACCGATCTGGGCCACGACACGCTGATCGGGCCGAAATCGCCGCTCTATGCCGTCCTGTCAGGAATGAAGCCGGGCGACACGGTGCGGTTCGATGGGAAATACCAGTCCTTCGTGAATGTGAACGAGCGGGCGAAGGTCTATGACACCGACCTGATCGTCGCCTTCACGTCCATCGTTCCGGCCTCGTGACCGGCCGGACGGCCATGCTATAGGTTTTACAGTCCAATCAGATCGCGGCCGTAACGATGCGCATTTCAGTCTTCGGTTTGGGTTATGTCGGCACGGTTTCGATGGGCTGCCTTGCCGCCGGCGGCAACCGGGTGGTGGGTGTCGACGTCTCAGCCGACAAGGTGGCGATGCTGAACAAAGGCACCTCCCCCATCGTCGAGGCCGAGATCGGCGAGCTGATCGCCGAGGCGGCCAAGGACGGGCGGCTGACCGCCACCGCCGACGTGGCCGAGGCCATCGCCGAAACCGACATCTCGCTGATCGCCGTCGGCACGCCGAGCGCGCCCGACGGCAGCCTGGACTATCGCGCCATCGATGCGGTGACCGGCCAGATCGCCGCCGCGGTCAAGGCCAAGCCGGGCGCCCATACGGTGGTGATGCGCTCGACCGTGCCGCCGGGCACGGCGATGAACCGGGTGATCCCGGCGCTGGAGGCAGGCTCCGGCCGCAAGCTGGGCCAGGGCCTCGCCTATTACAGCAATCCCGAATTCCTGCGCGAAGGCACGGCGGTGCGCGATTTCCACAAGCCGCCTTTCACCCTGATCGGCGCGCCCGACGGCGACGACGCAGCCCCGTTGCGCGAGCTCTACGGCGCCATCCCGTCGCCGGTGCATGTCGTGCCCTATCAGGTCGCGGAAGGGGTGAAGTACCTGTCCAACGCCTATCATGCGATCAAGATCGCCTTCGCCAACGAGGCCGGGGGCGTGCTGTCGGCCTATGGGGTCGATGCGCCGGTGGCGTTCAAGCTGTTCTGCGAGGACCGCGACCTCAATATCTCCAGCGCGTACCTGCGCCCTGGCTTCGCCTTCGGCGGGTCGTGCCTGCCCAAGGATGTGCGCGGTTTCCTGAGCCTCGCCCAGCAGAAGGGCATCACGACACCGTTCATGTCGTCGGTCCTGCCGTCGAACGAATCGGTGATCGACCGGGCGCATCGCGAAATCCTGAAGAAGGGGCGCCAGCCGGTGGCCTTGTTCGGCCTCGCCTTCAAGCCCGGCACCGACGATTTGCGCGAGAGCCCGTTCGTGCTGCTGGCCGAGCGGCTGCTGGGCAAGGGCTATCCGCTCAAGATTTATGATCGGTCGGTCAATGTCGCCAACCTGATGGGCAGCAACCGTGCCTATATCAAGCAGGAGATCCCCCATCTGGAGGAGCTGATGGTGGCGAACCCGGCAGCGGCGCTGAAAGGGACGTCGCTGGCGATCATCGGCCATGTCAGTAAGGACGACAGGTCGGCGGTGATCGACGCGCTGAACGGCCACGCCGTCTATGACCTCGCCGGCATCGAGGAGCTGCGCAATCATCCCGGCATCGACTATCGCGGTTTCTGCTGGTGATCAAGAAACTGCGGCTGCTGTTCGTCAGCCCGCGCTTCCTGTTCCCGCTCAACGAAGGCGGCAAGATCCGCACCGTCGACATGCTGCGGGCGATGAAGAAGAACGGGCCGTTCGAGATCACGCTGGTCTCGCCCACGCCGCCCGATGCCGGGCAGCACAATGCCGACATCGCCTCGGCCTGCGACCGCTTCTTCTCCTGGCCGGCGACCAGGACCGGCAAGTTGACCCAGGTGATGGGCGTGCTGGGCTCGCTGCCAGCCTCGACTGCATCCGACCGGTCCGAAGCCGGGCGGGCCGTGGTCGCCAACGAGCTGGCGAAGAAACCAGATGTTGTCGTCGCCGACTTCCCGCACTGCGCCGTGCTGCTGCCCAGCAAGCTGAAGCCGGCGAGCGTCATGTTCACGCATAATCTGGAAGCCGAGATCCTGGAGCGTCATGCCTCGGTGGCAACCGGCTGGCGGAGGCTGGTCTGGTCGCGCGAGGCGCGCAAGATGAACCGGTTCGAGCGCAGGACGCTGAAGCGCTTCGATTCCGTCGTCGCGGTATCTGAACGCGATGAGATCGCGCTGGCCAGGCGCTATGGCCTTCCGGTCGTGCGGCGGATCGAGACCGGGGTCGATCTGGAATTCCACGCCTACCAGGCACCCAGGCCCGTGGGGAACGTCGCGGTCTTCGCCGGAGCGATGGACAGCCGCTCCAATATCGATGGCATAGAGTTTCTGCTGCGCGCGGTCTGGCCGCGCGTCCATGCGGTGCGGCCCGAGGCGCGGATGCTGATTGCGGGCCGCAACCCGCCGCCGGCGCTGGTGACGGAGGCCAAGGCATCCGGCATGAACTGGCACTTCACCGGGTCGGTCGCCGACATCCGTCCCTATCTGCAGGAAGGCGACATCTCGCTCATTCCGCTCCGTGTCGGCAGCGGCACGCGGCTGAAGGCGTTCGAGGCGATCGCCTCCGGCCTGCCGGTCGTGTCGACGACGCTGGGCGTCGAAGGGCTGGGGCTGGTGCCGGGCGAGCATTACCTGGCGGCCGACACGGACGCCGAATTCGCCGATGCCATCCTTTCATTGCTCGCCGATGCGCCCCGTCGCGTCACCATGGCCGAAGGCGGGCGGGCGCTGCTGGAGGCGCAGTATTCGTGGAGCACGATCGCGCGGCAGTTCGAGGCGATTTGTTTGGAGGCGCTGGGCAAAGTAGGGCGGAAAAACGCAGCGTAATCCGCCAGACGCGCAAGGCGCGTCATCCGGCGAGGCGGTGGGGTCGGCTTGGTGGATTATGCTGCGCTCATCCACCCTACGTCAGAACTACGTCAGAAACTGAAAGCAGTCACATAGCCGGTCACCTCGAACAGCGCTACATTCTCATAAAGCCAAACCACCCAAATCCCGAAGGCCAGCGGCGGTCCGAACGGGATCGCCGTCCCACCGGATACATCCGCACCGCGCAGCCGCAGGCCCAAGGCGATGACCAGCCCCGTCACCGCTCCGACCAGCATCACCGGCCCCAGCCCCATCCAGGTGACCCAGGCGCCCGCCGCCGCCATCAGCTTGGCGTCGCCCTCGCCCAACCCGTCGCGGCCGCGCAGCCGGCGATAGAGCCGGGAGATCGCCCAGAACAGCAGCCAGCCTGCCGCCGCCCCCGCCGCATGGTCGAAGATTGCGTCGGGCTCCAGGAACCAGGCGAAGGCGAGCCCGGCCAGCACCAGCGGCAAGGTCAACACATCCGGCAATATCATATGCCGCGCGTCGATCCAGGCCAGCGCCAGCAAGGTCCAGCCCAGCACGCAATCGGCCCACAGCCGCAGGCCGTCGTCGATCGAGGCGGCCCAAATCGCCACGAGCAGCGCCGCCAATTCGACCAACAGGTGGAACCTCCCGATCGGGGCGCCGCAGTGGCGGCAGCGGCCCCTTGCCGCAAGGTAGCTGACGACCGGGATCAAATCGGCCAGCCCGAGGTTCCGGTGACAGCTGTTGCAGCGCGAGCGCGAGGCGACGACATCGTCGCCGGCCGGAAACCGCTCGATCAGGACGCCGAGGAAACTGCCGATGAAGGGTGAGGCCAGAACGGGGAGCAGCCAGTCGGGCAAAGGGCGCTTCCTCTTGTTGCGCAAACCCCCTATGTATGCCGCCGAAATGGGGCATTGGAATAGCTTGGCTTTGCCCGCGTCCTCGAAGGACTATATTCTGGTTCCGAAGGGTTGGTTTGAAGCGTAATGGTCGCAAACCTGGAATTTGACCACGGCCGCGAAACCGAGGTCCCCGCCGGGCCGGACGCGATGGCTGCGGCGATCGCCGACCTGCTGGTCCATCGCGGGCTGCTCGATGCCGCCGCGCTCGACCGCGCCCGCCACGTCGCGCATGAAAGCGGCAAGCGGCTCGACGCGGTGCTGGTCCAGCTTGGCCTGGTCAAGGAACGCGTGCTGGCAGAGACCCAGGCCGCGCTTCTGGGCGTGCCGCTCATCTCCGCCGAAAGCTTTCCCCAGAAGCCGCTCTTCGCCGACCGGCTGAAGGCGAAGTTCCTGCGCAAGGCCAATGCCGTGCCGCTCGCCATCGAGGGTGACAAGCTGCTGGTCGCCATGGCCGACCCGTTCGACGAATTCACCCTTCAGGCCATCGCCTCGGCCGTCGGGCGCCCGGTCGGGGTCGCCGTCGCCGTGCCGCTGGAGGTCGAGGAGGCGCTGGACCGGCTCTATCCCGAGCTCGACCCGGCCGAGCAGGAGGCGCTCGCCCAGGAAATGGGTGACGGCGACGAGGAAGACGCCGAGCGGCTGAAGGATCTGGCGAGCGAGGCCCCGGTCATCCGCCTGGTCAACCAGATCATCAGCCGCGCGGTCGAGACCCAGGCCTCCGACATTCATTTCGAGCCGTTCGCCGACAAATTGCGGCTGCGCTACCGCTATGACGGCATCCTGCATGAGGCGGAATCGCCGCCGCGCAGGCTCACCGCCGCCATCATCTCCCGCATCAAGATCATGGCCCGGCTGGACATCGCGGAGCGCCGCCTGCCCCAGGACGGGCGCCTGCAGATGGCGGTGCGCGGCCAGGAGGTCGATTTCCGCGTCTCGACCATCCCGTCGCTGTTCGGCGAGAAGGTGGTGCTGCGCGTGCTCGACCGTCAGGCGGTCAGCTTCGACTTCGCCAAATTGGGCCTGCACCCGACGGTTGTCAGGCAGTTCAGCGAGGCGCTGGAGCTGCCGAACGGCATCGTCCTGGTCACCGGCCCCACCGGCAGCGGCAAGACCACCACGCTCTATACCGGCCTGCTGCAGCTCAATTCCGTCATCCGCAACGTCGTGACGGTCGAGGACCCGATCGAATATCAGTTGACCGGCATCAACCAGATCCAGGTCAAGCCGCAGATCGAGCTGACCTTCGCCAACCTGCTGCGCTCGATCCTGCGCCAGGACCCGGACGTGATCATGGTCGGTGAAATCCGCGATATCGAGACGGCGCAGATCGCCGTCCAGGCGGCGCTGACCGGCCACCTGGTGCTGTCGACCGTCCATACCAACTCGGCCGCCGCCACCATCACCCGGCTGCGCGACATGGGGCTCGAGGATTACCTGGTCACCGCCGTGCTGCGCGGCGTGCTGGCCCAGCGGCTGGTCCGGCGCCTGTGCCGCCATTGCCGGCAAGCAACGCCCGCCCCGGCGGAGATCGTCGAGCGTTTCGGGCTGGAGCGGCTGGCCCCGGCCCATCCGGTCGGCGAGCCGCTGCAACTGTGGCACCCAGTCGGCTGCCCGCATTGCCGCAACACCGGCTATCGCGGCCGCCTCGCCATTGCCGAGTTCCTGGCGCCGAACGACGAGACCGCCCATCTGATCTTCTCCCGCGCCGACCATACCCAGATCGAGCGCGCCGCGGTGGAGGCTGGGATGGTGCCGCTGTTCGACCAGGGGCTGATCGCCGCCCTGGCCGGCGAGACCACCATCGAGGAAGTCGTCCGCTCCATCCGCACGGAAGCTTGATATGGGCGCATTCCGCTATGTCGCGGTCGATGCGGCGGGCGCCACCCATCGCGGCACGATGGAGGCGGCCAGCGAAGCGCGGGTGATCGAATCGCTCCAGCGCAAGGGCTACATTCCGCTGAAGGCCGAGCCCGACCGCGGCGCCGGCTTTGCGTCGCAGTTCCTCACACTCGAAGTCGGCCGCGGCGGGGCCTTTTCCAAAGGCGACCTCGCCAACATCACCCGTGAGCTCGCGACCATGCTGGGCGCCGGGCAGAACCTCGACGCCGCGCTGCGCTTCCTGATCGAGACCTCGAACAGCCGCAAGGTGATCGCGGTGATGAGCAGGGTGCGCGAGAAGGTGCGCGGCGGCTCGGCCCTGGCCACCGCGCTGCAGGCCGAGCCCAAGAGCTTCCCCCGCCTCTATGTCAGCCTGGTCCAGGCCGGCGAGGCCGGCGGCAACCTGACCGACACGTTCGAACGGCTGGCCGTGCTGCTGGAACGGCAGCGCAGCCTGGCCGCAACCGTCCAGTCGGCCCTGGTCTATCCGATCCTGCTGGTCGTCGTCGCGACCGCGTCGATCACCCTGCTGCTGACCAAGGTGCTGCCGCAATTCATCCCGCTGTTCGAGGAGAGCGGCGCCCAGCTGCCGACGGCGACCAAGCTGTTGATCGCCATCGGCGACGCCGTCAGCAACGACGGGCCTTGGGCGGTGCTGGCCCTGATGATCCTGGGCTTCGCCGCACGCCAGGCGCTGAAGGACAAGCGGGCGCGGCGCTGGGCCGACGGGGCCCTGCTCAGAGTGCCGATCGCCGGCGCGCTGATCCGCGAGACCTTGGCCGCGCGCTTCAGCCGGACTCTCGGCACTCTGCTGTTGAACGGCGTGTCGCTGATCACCGCACTGGGTATCGCACGCGAGACGCTAGGCAACCTCGCCGCGGTCGACGCCGTCGACTGGGCGATCGGCCGGGCGCGCAGCGGCGCCGGCGTGGCCCTCCCGCTCGGCGAGCGCAAGGTCTTTCCCACGCGCATGATCCATCTGATCAGGCTGGGCGAGGAAACCGCGCAACTGGGCCCAATGGCGCTGAAGACCGCCGAGATTCATGAAGAGCAGACCCGGATCGCGGTGCAGCGGCTGGTGTCCCTCATGGTGCCGGTCATCACCGTCGTCATGGGCCTGGCCGTTGCCTTCATCATCGGCTCGATGATGATGGCCATGATGAGCCTCAATGATATCGCCGGCTAAGCTTGCCGTGGGCCGGCGGCGCGAGGCCGGCTTCACGCTGATCGAGCTGATCGTCGCCATCAGCATCGCCGGCCTGATGATGACGCTGATCCTGCTGCAGGGCCGGCCGCGCAGCGCCGGGCTGGAGGAGAACGGCACCGCGTCCGAACTCGCCGGTGCGTTGCGCGAGGCGCGGGGCGAGGCGATCGCACGCAACAAGCCGGTGGCGCTGACGCTCGACATCGCCAGCCGCCAATGGAAGATCGACGGCCAGCCGGCGCACAGCCTGCCGAAGCAATTCCGCCTGTCGGTCCTGACGGTGAAGGGCGAGACGCGGGGCGACCGCGCCGCCATCGTCTTCGAGCCGGACGGCAGCTCGACCGGCGGCCAGGTCGAATTCAACGACGGAATCCGGAAGTTCGCAGTCAATATCGACTGGCTGACCGGCAATGTGCGGGTCACCAAGCAATGAGCGCGGCGGCGATGGGCAGGGGGAGCCAGAGCGGCTTTACCCTGATCGAGGTGCTGATCGCCTTTGCCATCGCGGCGATGGCGCTGGGCCTGTTGTTCCAGGCGGCGAGCAGCAGCGGCGGCGCCGCGCACCTTGCCGGCCACTATGAGGAGGCCGTATCGCGGGCGAAATCGCATATGGCGGAGCTGGGCCGTGACTCCGACATCGCCCCAGGCGAGCAGAGCGGCGACGACGGCGCCGGCTATCGCTGGCGGGTCAAGATTACCCCCTCAGCGGTGGCGCAGCCGCCGCAGGGCGCGCCGCCGCCCAATGCGCGGCTGACGCTGTTCGATGTCGAGGTCTCGGTCTCGTGGGCCGACGGCGGTCGCTCCCATTCCGTGGTGCTGCACACACAGCGGCTGCTTGCGCAAGGTGGCGCGGCCAATGGCTAGCCGCGGATTTACATTGCTCGAGATGATCGTCGTGGTGGCGGTCATGGGCTTCCTGATGATCGGGCTGACCGAGGGCAGCCGTTTCGGCCTGCGCGCCTGGAAGCATCAGGCTGACTTGATCGCCGACCACGACCAGTTCGACGCCGTCGACCGCACACTGCGCCAGCTTCTGACCCAGGTGCAGATGCGCGGCGGGACCGAGCCCGGGGCGTTGGCCTTTACCGGGACCCTGCCGGCCGCGGTGGCGCTCGGCACGCGGCGGGCGGATATGGATCTGCTGGTCGACCCGGATCACCAGCTGATCCTGACCTGGGTGCCGCATCGCCACGAGACGCCGCTGGGCGACCCGGAAAAGCCGGTCACCACCGTGCTGTTGCGCGATGTCGGAAAGATGGATGTCGGCTATTGGCACGGCGGCGACCCGAACGCCACTGGCGACGCATCGGGCTGGAACGATCAACTGGACGCCAACGAGACGCCCAAGCTGATCAAGATCACAATTCAATTTCCGCCGGGCGACCGGCGCAGCTGGCCGTCGATCGTCGTCGCCCCTGCCGCGCTGGGGCCCGAGGACGAAACCCAGCCGGGTCAAGCCCAGCAATAAACCTCAACTAGTCATTCCCGCGAAGGCGGGAATCCAGCCAATACGCGCGGCAGCGCGGAAGCGACTCTGGATTCCCGCCTTCGCGGGAATGACGGAAGAAGAATTTGCTTTAGGATGAGAGCAATCAAACAAGCGGTAGAAGGAACCGGCAATGTCTGAAACTCTGAAACTTAAGGGCGGCGTCGCGGTGGTGACCGGGGCGGCGAGCGGCATCGGTACGGGCCTGGTCCGTAAGGCTCTGTCGCTCGGCATGCGGGTGGTGCTGGCCGATATCCAGGCCGAGGCGCTGGAAGCCTTCGCCGCCACGCTGGAGGGGGAGGTCGTGACTGTGCCGACCGATGTCTCCAACCCGGACTCGGTCGAAGCGCTAGCCGAGCGCGCCTATGCCGAATTCGGCGCCGTCGACCTGTTGTTCAACAATGCCGGGGTGATGGCGACCGGCTTCAGCTGGGAGATCGAGCCCAAGCGCTGGGACCGCAGCATCGGCGTCAATTTCTACGGCGTTCTGCATGGGCTGCGCAGCTTCGTGCCCCGGCTGCTGAAGGCCGGACGGCCGGCCCATATCGTCAACACTTCATCGGTCGGCGGCTTCCTGCCCAGCCCGATGATGGCCCCCTATTCCGTCACCAAGTTCGCCGTGGTCGCGCTGACCGAATCGCTGCGCGGCGAGCTGGAGATGCTGAAGGCGCCGATCGGCGTCTCGCTGCTGGCGCCCGGGCCGGTGACATCCGGCATCTTCAACGACCCGTTCGGCGCCGATATAAGGCCCGAGGTCCAGCAATTCGTCGAATATCTGCGCGTGCTGCTGACCCAGCACGGCCTGTCGCCGGACGAATTCGCCGAACTGGTCTATGCCGCCATCGCCGACGGCGCCTTCTGGATCATCCCCCAGCCCCACGCCTTCGACGACGGCTTCCGCAAGCGGGTCGAGGACATACTGGCCCGGCGGAATCCGACGTCGCATACGTATTGACGGCTACGCCCACGCCGCGGCGATGTCGCCGCTCATCGTGATCGTGCAGAGCTGGGCCAGCGAGTTCCTGATCACCGCCTCGGCATAGTCGGCCGGAAAGCCGGCGGTGCAGTCGACCGGCAGGATGACGCGGTAGCCGAGATTGACCGCCTCCAGGCACAGGCCAAAGACGCCGAGATTGATCGACACGCCGGTGGCGACGATCGTCCGGACGCCGAGGTTGCGCAGCGTAATATCGAGCGTGGTGCCCGAGAAGGGCGACACGCCGTGATAGCGCGACAGCACGAAATCCGTCGGGGCGGGGCCCAGCGCGGGCACCACCTGGGTCTGCGGCGAGCCTTCCAATATCTGGTCGGGGTCCTTCATCGCCCGCGACAGCATCGGGCAATTGGCCGCCGAGCCCCGGCGGTCGGCGCGGAATACGGCGTTGCAATGGACCACCGGCACGTTCGCGGCGCGGGCGGATTGCATCAGCGCCGCCAGGTTGCCGACCACCCCGCCCTGCTCGATCGCCGCGACCAGAACGTCGATCTTGCTGAGGTCGCCGACCACGCCGCGCTGCATCTCCATGCTGAGCAGCGCGGTGGTCTTGGGATCGACCCATTCGGGCAAGAATTTGCGCGCGGCGCCGAAAGTCATTTCCATGTCCCGCCTCCCCATTCATTCCTTGCCTCACGCCATATCAGGATTTCGGGCCGGCGGTAATCGGGGCAACAGCGGAATTTTCGCCACAATCTTGGCGTCTTTTGGGTTCCTGGTGGGGCGGAGCGCGTAAAAGCGATGACGCGCCGCCAATTGTGAAGTTATTGTTACGATCAGCTTTGCCGCTTCGTCCGTAGGGTCATGCGCAAACGTCCGCCCTTTCGTAATCCCCGCCCAGCGGCTACAAGACGCCCGCCATGCGCCTGATCGATTTGAACCGTTTTTCACCGGTTTTGCGGGAATACTTCACCTGGTGGGTGAGGCAGATGCGCGATCTGTTGCCGGAGCGCGCACGCGCGGCGGAGGCATCGGCGGCCGAGATCCTGGTCGTCGAATCCGACGCCGCCGGCTCGATGCTGACGGCGAGCATGCGCCGGGGCGACCGCGTCACCCAGCTGGGCCGCTTCCCTTCAGACCCCACCGGGCTAACCGCACTGCGCAATGCCGCCGCGCTGGGCGGCCGCGATATTCCTGTGTGGCTGAGGCCCGCCTCGGTGATGCTGGAGAAGCAGCTCACCTTCCCGCTGGCGGCGGAGCGCGAGCTGGGGCGCGTCCTGGCCTATGAGATGGACCGCGAGACGCCGTTCACCGCCGACGAGGTCTGGTGGAACTGGCACGTCGACACGCGCGACAAGGCGCAGGGCCAGCTCAGCCTCACACTGTTCCTGCTGCCCAAGGCCAACGGCAAGGCGGTCGCCGCGGCGCTGGCCGAAGCCGGTCTCGAACCCTCGGTGATCGATGCGGCGACCGCGGCCGGCGTGCGTCATCAGATCCGGCTCGACGACAGCGCCGTCCACCGCATCGTGCTGTCGGGCAAGACGCGGACGCTGGCCTACGCCTGCGCGGCACTGGCGCTGGCCGCGGTGATCGCGCCGTTCATCAAGCAGGCCGTGCTGCTGGGCCAGGCGGACTCGCGGATCGCCGAGCTCAAGCCTCAGGTCGATGAAGTCCAGCAACTGCGGCGCCGGATCGAGAGCGCCGGCCAGGGCGCCAGCCAGCTGGCGATGGAACAGGCTGGCAGCGCCGACCCGCTGAAGGTGCTGGCCGAGACGACGCAAGTACTGCCGGACGACACGCACCTGACCGACCTCGCGCTCCACAAGCACAAGCTGAACATCACCGGCCAGTCCGAGGAGGCGCCCAAGCTTATCGGGCTGATGACCGCCAACCCGCTGTTCAAGAACCCGGCCTTCACCGCCGCGGTGACGCGGGTGCAGGGTTCGAAGGCGGATGCCTTCTCGATCGAAACCGAGGTCCGTCCTTGATCGCATCCGCCGACACCTTGCCGACCGGTCGGCGCGGGCAGATGGTGGCGCTGGGCGTGGCCCTGGTCACGGTGATGGCGCTGTGGCTGATCGTCATCTCGCCGCTGATCGATTTCTATTCCGACCGGGCGGACCGGCTGGAGAAGCAGCAGGCGGTGGTGCATCGGATGGAACGGCTGGTCGCGCAGCGCCAGTCGCTGATGGACCAGGCCGCCGGCCTGGGCGATGCCGCCCCGGCGAAGAGCAACCTGCTGGACGGCAGCTCGATCCCGGTCGCCACCGCCGCCTTGCAGCAGCTGGTGCGCGACATCGCCAACACCTCCGGCGCAACGCTGTCCAGCGTCGAAAGCCTGCCGGGCGAGACCGGAACCGGATATCGCCGCGTCGGCGTCAAGCTGGCATTGTCGACGCAATGGCCTGTCCTGATGCATTTCCTGCAATCGCTGCAGGAATCCGACACGCCGATGGCGATAGACGATTTGCAGATCCATAGCGGCGGCGAAACGCCCAAGACGCCGGACCAACAGCTGTTCGAAGCCGGCTTCGCCGTCTATGCCCCGGCAACCGCCGAGCCGCAGCAGTCCAAGGAAGCCGCGCCCGGGGAACCGGCGCCCAACGCCGCCCCGACAGATGCCATGCCCGCCGATACACCCCCGGCCGACGCCCCAGCCGCCGACGCACCGCCGGCGGAAGACGCGCCGCCGCAGGATGGCCAAAAGTGAACGGCATGCTCAGGCTGCTTATCCTCATCGCCGTGGCCCTGACCGGACTGATCGCGATCGAGCTCGCCCTGCCGTCCGGCGACGACAGGGACGACGCCCCAGCGCCTGCCGCGCCGACCGCCGACGCCAATGCGCCGCAAGACGGCAGCAGCCCGGCGGATTACGCATCCGCCATTATGGCTCGTCCGGTTTTCAGGGCGGACCGCCACCCCTACCGGACCAACGACCAGGACCAGATTTCGACCGCACCGATCGACCTGCCGCGGCTGACGGGGATTTTGCTGGCCTCTGACATCAAGCGCGCTATCTTCGCGCCAGATGGAAGCGATAAGGCGATTGTGGTTGCCGAGGGAGAAAATGTCGGGGATTGGCGCGTGCAGGAAATCGCCGCCGACGCAGTGACAATGGTAGGACCGGACGGGACGCGGCGGCTGAGGCCGAAATTTGCGGCGAATGCGGTGCCGGCGACCTCGGGCGCGCTCGACGCTGCGGTGCAACCGGACGCCCCGTTGCCGGCGCCTGCACCGGGAACCGGCCCGCCGCCCCAGCCCCCCAAACGCGGCGCGGCCGCGCTGAATGCCCGCC
>CAZNNJ010000011.1:0-22515 GCA_964574305.1 uncultured Rhodospirillales bacterium
CCATCGCCACCCTCGCCGACCTCGAGGCACTGTATGCCCGGCCGGCGGCTCCGTAATGCGACTACTGGTCCGGCGCCCAGCCCGCCGGCTCCTTCGCCCGAAAGATGGTCGCCGCAAGCAGGGTGCCGTCGGCATCGTATGAGCCTTCGGCCTGGACGTTGACGCCAACGCTCAGCGGGACAATCCGGTGCCGTCTGATTGCCTCCGCCGCCAATACGGCGACCAGCCTTCCCGTGCGCGTCCGGATCGTGAACGTGCTGTCGCTTAGTCTGAGGACCGTGCCGGACACGCGGTGACGCCCGGCCGGAAGCGGCTGCGCGACCGCCAGCGGCCTCTTTATCGTCGCACCCGCGGGGCCGATGCCAAAGATAGCCAGCTGCTTGTAGCTCGCGACGTACACCTTTCCGTTCACCGGGACGGGAACAATGTTCGCATTGCCGGCTTGCGGCCAGGTGCCGGCCGTCTGGGTGAACAGGGTCGCGCCCGTCGAGGGGTCGAAGGCGTAAAGCGTCACATCATGGGTATTGGGATCGACCGGCCGCCTTACTGTCCAGATGATCGCGCTGCCGGCCAGCGTGCCGTTCGACGAAATGCTGGTGAAATTTCCGCCATCCTGCAAGGTCACGGGAAACGGCGTCTGCGGTAACAGCTTCTCCTGCACCAGCGTCGGCTTCGTGGATGCCGAGGTCTGCAAGCGCCAGACGATGATCTGGTTGCCGGCGCTGCTGACGATTCGCCCGATGCCGTCCGAGCCGCCAAAATAGGATGGGCCGCATTCGCACATGCCGCCGTCGGCGCCCGACTGGCCGGTGCCCATTGCGTAATCGCCAACGATCCTGTCCGGCCCGCCGGCGGTGAACTTGCCCATCCACGTCCGGTTGAGAAGGTACATGTCCCGTTTCTTGCCGCCGGCGACGAGCAGGTATGGGACGAAACCGGGCTGCGTGGGCAAGGCCATCAAGCCGCCCGCGCCAAGGTCGGCGTCGTTTTGGTCCAGGAACGCGACATTAAATGGCGTGAAGAAATCCTTCACCTGCGTCAGATTGAGATCGATCTTCACCGCGCTCTCGGAAAGGTTGAGCGACGGGCTGTAGGCCGTGCCGCTCCTGTCCGAGTTCCCGGTCGTGAACATCAGGTTGCCGGCCCCCTCGGCAGCCAGGCCGTAGCCTGACATCCACACGGACGAGAGAAAGTAGTTGTTGACCGACGACGCTTCTGTGTCGGTCATGAAGTTGGAGGCCAGCGGGCTCAGCGATGCCGAACTCCACCCGAGAATCCAGCCGCGCGCCTGGCCGATCTGGTCGCAGAAGGTCGAGAAGCCCGCATAGATGTTCCCGTTTTGCGCGAGAAGCCCCGGGCGCTGCCGGGAGATGGCGGCTTGGAAGCTATATGTCGAGCCATCCGAGAGCTTGTGAGTGGCCGAGACGGTCAGCGGCGGAATGGCGTCGTTGAGAGTGCTGGGGGCGATAGCGTGCAGCACGAAAGACTGCGTCCCCGCCGTGGGGGGACTCCAAGTGTAGACCATCACATAGATAAAGCCCGTTGTCGGATCGATGACGGGCGTCGAGTTGATACCGATCACGGCACTGTTGTTGGAGCAAGTGGTGACCGGAACGGCCGGGCCGAGGTTTCGCTGCAGCAGCACGGCGCCAGTGGCCGCATCGATCGCATAGATGCTGTTGTTCTCGGTCGCGATATAGACGACGTCATGCGTGCCTTGGCCTGCGATGGCCTGGCTTGCCAGGATGAGCGGCTTGGCATCGACCTGCTCATGGACCAGAACGGACTGCAGGAGGTTGAAATTGGAACGGCCGACATTGGCGGGCGTCAGCACAGCTTCCGCGTTGTTCCAGCCATTGCGGCGGTTGTTGAAGTGGTAGGTCGTGACGCTGAGCGAGGCCGGCGCCTGAAGGGTACTGGCGTCAATCCGCGGTGTGTTTGCGGGATGCAGCCGTGCCGCAGCTATATCGCTGTTGATCGAGGTTTCGCCGTGACCGCTGGTTTCGATCTCCAATGTATTGCGGACGACTATTCTACGGCCCGACGTCGGCTCGACCATGGGCGTCGAGTTGATACCGGTTGTAGTGTCGACGGCCCGAGCCCAGGCCATGCCGGGCGAAAAAACCGCAAGACCCAACATCCACGCGACCGTTCGCGGAAGCAGCTTCCGCAAAACCGCTGTTACCGTCTTCCGATCCTCGTAGAGGATTCGAGGCCCGTCCTTTGTCGCTGTCATGTCCATGATACCCTTCCCGACGAATTGAGGGGCGTGTTGACGCAGAGCGCACAGGTCCGGAAAGTCCGGCAATTGCTGGACTTTTCGTTGCGATGAGGCCGGTTATTCTGGTCAACATCACGCGGCGCGAGCGCTGGCGTAGGCCCATCCCCGTCGAGGTGGCATTTCAGATTGCGCCTGAGCAGAGGGCAGTTCAACAGAAATCCAGCGTTGTGGACGAAGCCATCTACTAAAGTTTCACGCGGCGCCGACAGCCTCGATCAGCGCGCCGATCGCCGCGCGGAGCTGACCGGCCAGCGCGCCGTCGGCGGCGATCTCCTCTGCTGTCAGCGTTCGCCCCAGCAGGGGCAGCGTTATCGAAGCTTCACCCACGATCCGCGCCGACATTGTGGCCAGCACCAGCCTCAGCTGCTCAGGCGCATATTCCGCGCGCTGCGACGTCGTGATCAGCGCCACCGGCTTGCCGGGAAACTCCAGCGCGCCCACCAGCCAGTCCAGCATGTTCTTGAGTGCGCCGGCCATGCCGTGGGCATATTCGGGCGAGGATATGACGATGGCGTCGGCCTGCCCGATCAGGCCGCGCAGCCGCGCCACGGATTCCGGCAGATCGCCGTTTTCCAGGTCGGGGTTGAAGGCCGGCAGCCGGTCCAGCTCATCGTGGCGCTGGACGGTGATGCCGGGCGGCGCCAGCAGGGCCAGCGCCTCCAGCGCCGCCGTGTTGGTCGAGGCGGCGCGCAGGCTCCCGGAGATGGTGAGGAAATGCGGCATTGGGCGAATCGCTGGTGGATTCGCCCATGCTACCTTTCGTGGGGCGGAAGCCTAAGCCCGCGGGCCGCGGCGTCCGACCAGGAAGCCGACGATGGCTGCCAGCAGCAGCGCGATCGCGAGCAGCAGAACATTGGTGACGCCCCAGGTCGGCCCTGCCGTCCCTTCGGTCGGGGCGGGACTGTTCGGCTGCGCGTTGGGCGCCAGCGCGGTTTCCGCCGAGGACGGGTTCGCCGTGGTGGTAGAGGCATTGCCACCGGCCGCGGGCGCCGCGGCGGTCGTGTCGCCGGGGTGATTGCCGTTCGGGTCGACCAGCTGCGCGGCGCTGAAATAGTATGAACCGGGCGGGCCGATCGTGCCGGCATAGTCCATCATCACGATGTCGTTATCGCGCGAGACGAAGCGCCAGGGGCTCTTCGGCGTCACCGAGACGCAGCGGCCAACATCGAAGGTGGATTTGTACCAGGCCTGGTTGTTGCGGCGGACCTCGTTCGCATTGGTCAGGCTGCGGACCGAAGTCTCGTCGGCGCAGGCGACCGTCGCCTCGGTCACGTGATAGAGCGGGGTGTCGTCTGCCCGTGCCCGGCCCGGTGGCGCCAAGGCAAGGATCAGCAGCAAAAAGATGGCGGCGAAACGGGAAAGACACATTTCTTGGTCCTCGGCGAGAATCTGACAGACCGTGCACCATAGCGGATCACGCATGCGCCGGCTGTGATTAACGCCGATCGGGATTTAACAGTTCCCTCGCAGCCTGTGTGAAAATAGAGGCCGGGATATTTGCGCGCGTCATGCGGCACGTCGCTGCCGTTCATGCTATGCGATAAAGGGCACAAGCCGAAGCGGAATGCGGCATAGATGGACTTGCAGATCGATTGCGCCTTCGACGGCGGGAATATCGAGCCGGTTGCGGTGACGGCTGACGGGGCCGATCTCAGGATTCGCACCGATTCCAATGGCAACTGGTTCCAATGGTTCTATTTCCGCGTGCGCGCCGGCGCGGGCCGGGACCTGATGCTGCGCATCGTCAATGCCGGGGAATCGTCCTATGAAGAGGGCTGGAACGGCTACCGCGCCTGTGTCAGCGGCGACAATGAACATTGGCGGCGGACCGATACGCGCTATGCCGACGGCGTGCTGGAAATCCGCCACCGGGCCGAGGCGGACGAGACTTGGTTCGCCTTCTTCGCGCCCTATGACATGGCGCGCCACAGGCGCTTTATCGAACTGGCCGCCGCCAATCCTGCCGTGACGGCGCGGACCGTCGGTAAATCAGTCGACGGGCGCGATATCGCCTGCCTGTCGCTGGGCACGGGGCCGCGCCAGGTCTGGCTGCTCGGCCGCCAGCATTCCGGCGAGACGATGGCGAGCTGGTGGATGGAGGGGGCACTCGCACGCCTGCTCGACCCTGCCGATCCGGTGGCCGCGCGGCTGCTGAAGACCGCGCGGCTGCACCTGGTGCCGACGGTCAATGTCGACGGCGCCGCGCGCGGCAATCTGCGCGGCAATGCGGCGGGCGTCGATCTCAACCGGCAATGGCATGGGCCCGACCCCAGAACCGCGCCCGAAGTGGCGGCGGTGCTGGCGGCGATGGACGAGACCGGCGTCGATCTCTGCCTCGATGTCCATGGCGACGAAACCATCCCGCATGTCTTCATCGACGGCTGCGACGCCGACCCGGCCGCGACGCCGGCGCAGAAGGCCGGGGTCGAGACCTTCAAGGCGGCGCTGCTCAGGGCCAGTCCCGCCTTCCAGACCGCGGTCGGCTATCCCGTCACCTATGGCGGCGACGGCGCCCCCGGCATGTGCTGCCGCGCCGTCGCCCGCCGCTTCGGCGGCATCGGCATGACCTTGGAAATGCCGTTCAACGACAGTATCGAGGCGCCGGACCCGGCCGAAGGCTGGTCGCCCAGGGCCTCGGCCCAGATGGGCCGCAGCTGCCTCGAGGCGGCGCTGGCGGTGCTGGACGCGCCGTGAAGAACCGCGGCTTCCGCCATCGCCTGGGCTATGCGCTGGCCGGCATCGGGATCAGCTGGCGGACGGAGCGGACCTTCCGCACGCTCTCGCTCGGCATGGCCTTCATCCTCGCCGTGCTGATCGTAACCCGGCCCGCGCCGATCTGGTGGGCCGTGCTGCTGCTGACCGCCGGGTCGGTGGTGGCGCTGGAGCTGGTCAATACCGCGGTCGAAAAGCTGATCGACCATGTCCATCCCGACCAGCACGCCATCGTCGGCATCGTCAAGGACACGCTGGCCGGCGCGGTGCTGACCATGTCGATCACCGCGCTGCTGGTCTTCGCGGCGTTCGTGGTCAGTCTACTGTCGTAGGAATTTGAACCGCCAAGACGCAAAGACGCCAAGCAAGAACGCCAAGGATGAAGTTTTCCGCTTCGCGGATTTTCAGAGCGCCGCAGGCAATCGGCTTTCACTTGGCGTTTCTCCTTGGCGTCTTGGTGCCTTGGCGGTTCCTCTTCGGCTTTTGGCTACCAAATCACAGCACCATCACCGTCCGGCCGAGCTGGCCTTCCGGTAGCGCCTGCAGCGCATCGGGCACCTCGTCGAAGCCGATCGCGCGGGTGGCGATGGAGCGGATCTTGCCTTCGCGGTAGAGCTTCATCAGCCCGTCATGCATGCCGCGATGGACGTCGCCGCCGTAGGACCGGCCGGCAAACACGCCGACCAGCGAGCAGTTGCGGATCAGCGTCTTCCAGGCCGGGATGTCGGGCCAGCGGCCGCAGGCCCAGCCGACCAGCAGGAAGCGGCCCTGCATGGCGATGGCCTCGAACGCCTCCTCGCCCGCCGTGCCGCCGACCGGGTCATAGATCAGGTCGGCGCCGTGGCCGTCGGTCAGCTTCATCACCGTCTCGACGACGTTCTCCTTGGTGCGGTCGATGACGTCGTCGGCGCCCAGCTTGCGGCAATAGTCCAGCTTCTCGGGGCTGCTGGCGACGGCGATCACGCGCGCGCCCAGCGCTTTCGACAGCTCGATCGCCGCCGCGCCGGTTCCGCCGGCGGCGCCCAGCACCAGCACGATCTCGCCCGGCTGGGTCCTGCCGTTGGTCACCAGCCCGCACCAGGCGGTGTGATAGGCGATGCGCAGGCCCGCCGCCGCCTCGTCGCAGATGAAATCGGGGGCGGGGTTCACCTCGTCCTCCAACACGATGCATTCCTCGGCCAGGCTGCCATAGCCGCGCCAGAAATCGGTCATGCCCATTACCCGCGTGCCGACCGGCGTCTTCACGTCGGGCCCGACCGCGATCACCGTACCGACCACTTCGCCGCCCGGCGTGAACGGGCCGTCCTTGGGATTGGCCGGATATTGGCCGGTGCACATGAAATAGTCGGGCAGGCCTAGCGCCGCCGCGGCCACCCTGACCCGCATCTCACCCGGACCCAGCGCCGGCAGGTCCGCCTGCTCGGCCCTCATCACCTCGCTCGGCTGCCCCTCGGCATGAATTTTCCAGGCCTTGAACATGCGGTCTTCCCCTCATTCATGAGTCGTCATTGCGAGGTGCGCAGCGACGCGGCAATCCAGAGTCGTTAGCCGGGCAGTCGGACCAGTGGCTCTGGATTGCTTCGCTGCGCTCGCAATGACGGTTATGGTTTATGCGGGCTCGTCATTCTCGCGGATGAACCGCACCAGCTCCTCGGCCAGATACTGGACCCCAGGCTCGGGGCTCACGTCCCAGCCCTTGGAGACGATCATGTTGGCGAGCCCCCACAGATGCAGGATCTGGAGGTGCGCCAGCACATAGAGCGGCGAGTCGGGCTTGCCTTCCAGTGCCCGGCGAAAGGCGGGGATGCGCTGGCCCAGCCGTTCCAGATGGGTGTCGTGGATCGCCATCATATTGGGGAAGAAGCCGGGCTCGCTGCCGCTGACCTCACCCAAGAGGCAGGTGAACTGCTTGTTGGCGCGGTAGAGCTTCAGCAGGTCATAGAGGAACTGCTTGGCCTCCGGTACGCCCGGCCGGTCGGGCAGGGCGTCGAACAGCTCGTCCAGCTTGGGGATGAACTTATCGATCAGGCCCTTGGCCACGTCGAACCGGTTGTTGAAATATTTATAGAACGTCGCCCGGCTGACCCCGGCGATGCTGATGATCATGTCGACGGTTGTTGCGACATAGGAATTGCGGGTGAAGGCGATCTCCGCCGCCGCCAGGATGCGGTTGCGGCTGTCCTCGATCTGCTCGTGATGCAGCGCCGAAAGGCCGCGCGGGCGTGTGCGCCGGGCCGCTGGGGCGGGTGCCTCATCCGTCTGCTTCAACTGCGCCTTGCTCATCCAACCTGACTTCCCCTGAACCCCCACAGGCAACCTTGCCCAATGCGGTCCCTGTTACAAGCTTTTTTACCTTGCGCATGCAATTTTGACTGCCCAGTCAGTTTTTATTGTGGTTTCCTCTCGCTCAACCGTCGATGCGGTGTATCGGGGAAGTTAGCACAACCGCGATTGACTGAACAGTATGTTCGCGCTTTAATTCGGCCCAGGACAACCGGGTTTACGCCCAATTGGGAGGATGAGATGGAAAAATCTGCGCGGGTGGCGATCGCCAAGCAGATCATGGAGCTGATCGACAACGACACGCCCTTCATGGGCGCGGAATCGTGGGAGGCGGATATCGGCCGCTTCATCGACAAGGACCGGTTCGAGCTGGAAAAGCAGAAGCTGTTCCTGGACCGGCCGCAGCTGATCGCGCTCAGCGCCGACCTGCCCAATCCCGGCGACTATTTCGCCACCGATATCGCCGGCAAGCCGATCATCATCACCCGCAACAAGGACGGAAAGGCCCAGGCCTTCCTCAATGCCTGCCGCCATCGCGGCGTGAAGCTGGCTGAGGAGGGCTGCGGCCATGGGAAAGGCTTCGTCTGCCCGTATCATGGCTGGACCTTCAACAATGACGGGCAGCTGATCTCCGTCCCCAGCCGCTCGGCCTTCGAGCCGTCGCAGCTGCGCAACCTGGTCGCGCTGCCGACGGCGGAGGATATCGGCGTCATCGTCGTCCACCCCCAGCCCGAGGGGCATCTCGACCTCGACGAATTCCTCGGCGACATGAAGGCCCTGCTCGAGGACTTGGATATCGGCGCGTGGGAGCAGATCGCCCAGTATCGCGCCCCGGCGCGGATCAACTGGAAGCACGCGGTCGACGGCGGCATGGAGGCCTATCACACGCCCTTCCTGCACCCGACCACCTTCATGACCGACGGCGGCGGCTTCCTGCCGGTGATGGAGCTGGGCGATCATCATGCGCTGATCACCTCCGGCCCCCAGATCAAGGCGCTGAAGGAGATTCCGGAGGCCGACTGGCCGCACGATTGCGGCTTCGGCTCGGTCAACGCCATCTTCCCGAACACCGTGATCGGCGGCGGCCCGCTCCAGCCCGTCCTGTTCTTCCAGCGCACCGAGCCGATGACCGAGCCCGGCGAGTGCCATTACAACTTCCGCCTCTATGGGCCGAAGAACGGCACGCCGGAGCAGAAGAAGGCGGCGCAGGACGCGATCAGCCTGTTCATGAAGGTCTCGCTCGAGGAAGACCTGCCGGCCCAGACCAGCTGCCAGCTGATGATGGAAGCCGGCGCAGTGCCCTCGGTCCTGTTCGGCAAGCGCGAATCCTCGCTGACCGGCATGCACAAGAATTACGACGCCGCCATCGGGCATGACGTCGAGGCGGCGCTCAGGAGCAATTCGGCTGCGATGGGGATTCGGTAAGTTACTGAGACGGTGACGCTAACGGCTAGTTTCACCCTCTCCTCGCCTCCCCCATCGAGGGGGAGGGACATGAGTAAGAAGTTCGCTGGAAAAAAAGCCCTCTCCCTTGATGGGGAGAGGGTTGGGTGAGGGTGAAAGCTCCCCCAGGGGAAGTAAAAAAGGGAGGCACCATGTTCATCCGCGCCGCTGCCATAGCGCTGCTCAGCTCCACAATCCTGGCAACAGCCCAAGCCGCGCCGGGCGACGCGGGCTGGGTCACCAACGGTGGCGACCTCGGCAACACCCGCTATGCCCCCCTCACCGACATCACCCCCGACAACGCCAAGACCCTGGGCGGCGCCTGGCGGACTGAGCTGCCGGGGGCCAGCTCCAAGGCTTCGCCGATCGTCGTCGACGGGGTGATGTATGTCGCGGCCGGCGGTGCGGGGATTCGTGGTGGCGGCGGCGCGGTCTATGCGCTGGATGCCAAGACCGGCGCGATCAAATGGACCTATTCGCCCGAGGGCGCGGTGGGCATCTCGGCGCTGAACAAGGGTGTCGCCGTGGCCGACGGCAAGGTCTTCGTCGGCCTGACGAACGCCCATGTCGCGGCCATCGACGCCAAGACCGGGCAGCTGGTGTGGGACGGGCTGGCGGGCGAGGATCCGCCCGCGCCGGGGCAGTTCATCTCGGTCGCACCGGTGGTTGCCGACGGCAAGGTGCTGGTCGGCGTCGGTTCCGGCGATTCCGGTTTCCGCTGCCGGCTGGCGGCGCTGGACATCAAGACCGGCAAGCAGGTCTGGGTCTGGATCTCGATCCCCGGTCCAGGCGAGCCCGGTCACGACACCTGGCCCTCCGACGGCGATGCCTGGGAACATGGCGGCGGCGGCGTCTGGGCGGCGCCGACGGTCGACACCGAACTGGGGCTGGTGATCTTCGGCACCGGCAGCGCCTATCCGCAATATGGCGGCGACATGCGGCCGGGCTCGAACCTCTACACCGCCTCGGTCGTCGCGGTGGACCTCAAGACCGGCAAGTACAAATGGCACTTCCAGACCGCCCATCATGAGATCTGGGAGAGCGATGTCGGTGGCCCGGAAATCCTTTACGACGCCAAGGTGAACGGCAAGACGGTGAAGGCAGTCGCGGCTCTACGCACCGACGGCTATCTCTTCCTGCTCGAGCGGAAGACCGGCAAGCCACTCTTTCCGGTCGAGGAACGGCCGGTGCCCCAGAATGCACGTCTCAAGACCTGGCCGACCCAGCCTTATCCGGTGGGCGCGGACAAGGTCGGCCCCAACTGCGTCGACAAGGACGCGGTGCCGCCCGGCTTCGTCACCGCCTGCTTCTGGGAGCCGATCGATTACGACCAGCCCAATGTCGTGAACCCGATGTCGACCCGCTTCGCGCCGACCTCCTACGACCCGAAGAACCGGCTGTTCTTCGTCTCCGGCGGGGCGGACGCGCATTGGGCCCGGCGCCAGCCCAATCCGTATTTCTTTAACTTCACGGCGACGGCGCCCGGCATCAAATCCTACGGTCTGCTCACCGCCTTCAACGCCGACACCAACAAGATCGTGTGGCAGGACAAGCTGTCCTGGCCGATCGCCTTCGGCGGCGGCTCGACGATGACGGCGGGCGGCGTTCTGTTCCATGGCCAGCCCGACGGCAACGTCCAGGCCTATGACGCCAAGACCGGCGCCAAGCTGTGGGAATTCCAGACCGGCGCGCCGGCCAACGGCGCGATCACCGCCTATCGGCTGGACGGAAAGGATTATATCGCGCTGGTCGCCGCCCAGTATGTCTGGACCTTCGCGCTCGACGGCAAGGTCGCTCCGCTGCCGGCCCCGCCGGCGCCGGCCACCGAATCCACCTTCGCTGGCCGGATCGTGCGGACCGACAAGGTCTCGATCTCCAACGAGCTGGAAAACAACGGCATCCGCCAGGACATCAAATATGTCGACGAATTCTCGCTGATGCCGACCCGCGCCAAGGTGAAGGTGGGCGACAGCGTGACCTGGACCAACAACGGTAAGGTGGTCCACACCATCGCCACCCGCGACGGCGCCTGGACCACCGGCCCGATCCAGCCGGGCCAGTCGGCGACGGTGAAGTTCGACAAGCCGGGCGACTATACTTATGTCGACAAGGATCATCTCTGGATGATCGGACAGTTGATCGTCGAGTAGCGAGTTTGCGACAGCGGCGGTGGGGGCGCCGTCCCCGCCTTAGATGATATCCCCCATCCCGGCGCCGATCTCTCCCGACAGCGCCGCGCGCACGCTCAGCAGGGCCTTTTCCAGCACGGCGAGATCGGTCGCTGCGCCCAGGCAGATCCGTACCCCCGTCTCGGCCGTGTCGCCGACCATCGGGGCTGACGGCGGCGTGACCCTGACCCCGTCTCGCAGGGTGCGCCGCGCCACCCGCTCTGCGTCGAGCTCGGACATCGGCAGCCACAGATGCAGGCTCTGCGGCGCCTTCGGCGCCTCGATCGCGTCGTCCAAGATCGTTTCCGCGAGCTGCATTCGCGTCCGGACGTCGCGGCGGATTTCCTGGGTGATCGTGTCGGCCGTGCCGTCCTCGATCCACTGCGTGGCGATCAGGCAGCCGAAGCTGGGTGGGGCATAGTTGAACGCCCGGACGTGCTGCAGCACCTCGTCGTGGAGCCGGCCCGCGGGCGGCAGCAGATATCCGGTGCGCAGCCCCGGCGCCAGAACCTTGGAAACGCCGCTGACATAGAAGGTCAGCTCCGGCGCCAGCGATGCCAGCGGCGGCAGGCCGATTTCCATGGCATAGGGCGCGTAGATATCGTCCTCGACGATCCAAATGTTGAGCCGCCGGGCCATGTCGGCCACCTCCCGGCGGCGCGCCAGGCTCATGACCCGCCCCGTCGGGTTCTGCAGCGTGGGGACGGTATAGAGCACCCGCGCACCCTCGGCGGCGGCACGCTCGATCGCATCGGGCCTCAGCCCGTCCTCATCCATCGTCAGTCCGCGCAAACGGTATCCTGCATGCTCGGCCAGCGACTTGAAGCCGAAGAAGGTCGCCGATTCGGTCATGACCGTGTCGCCCGGCCGGCAGACCGTGCTCAGCGCCAAGGTCATCCCCTGCTGCGCGCCGCCGCAGCACACGATGCGGCGCCAGTCCAGATCGGCGAAGTTGGCGGTGCGCGCCAGCCAGGCGGCGCCGGCCCGGCGATGGGCTTCTAGCCCCTCCGGCGGCGCATAGTGAAGATGTTCCGCCAGGTCCGGCCGATGTCTGAGCTTTCCCAGCGTTTCGGCCAGCCGCCGGGCCGCCGGCCCGAAAGGCGGGGTGTTGCGGGCGAGGTCGATGTTCTGCCCGCCGGCCGCGCCGGCGCCGGGTTGGACGGGCGCCCTATCGGCCACGAAACTTCCCCGGCCGACATGCGCGGCGATCAGGCCCCGGCTCTCCGCCTCGGCATAGGCGCGCGTCACCGTGCCTACGCCGAGCTTCAGCCGATGCGCCAGCTCCCGATGAGGCGGCAGCTTGCTGCCCGGCGCCAGCCTCCCCGACGCCACGTCGCGTTCGAGCGCGGCGATGAGCCGCTCGTAGATCGGCTCCGGGCCGGCGGCCAGTTCCGGCATCCATGATGTCATGAAGCTCTACCTTATATTGTAACAGATACAATTATGGTATTGACTCGCATATTGTGTCAATACAAATAAGAGCAAAGATACCGTTTTGGTACGAAGGCAGGAGCGTTCCGTCCGCGTGGGATTGGGTATCCGATTGGAGGCAAGGCAATGTATCACGCAATTCTGGCTTTCCTGGTTGGATTGTTACACTCGGCTCCCGTAGAGCAGTGTCCATATCGTCCTATGCTGGCGTATGGAGACAATGCTTCTCAGCCCGTGAAGATCGCCTCGACGATCCCATACGCCCCCTGCTCCCTGGCCGGGAGCGGCCGCCTGGCGCAACTGGCGACGTCCCCTTCAAAGGCAAGACATATTGTTTAGTCTACCTGTTCAACACCCCCATAATCCGTGCTAACACTCCCCGACTTTTGAGAGGGGGGAACTCAGATGAACATCATGACCGGCGGAATCACGACGGACGGCTCCAGCGTGTGGGGTACGCGCTATCCGTTCCATCCCTATCCGACCGGCTGGTTCATGGTCGGCTTTTCCGAGGATGTCGCGCCCAAGCAGGTCAAGCCGCTGCGCTATTTCGCCCGCGACCTGGTGCTGTTCCGCACCGAGGCGGGCCAGCCGGTGGTGGCCGACGCGCATTGCCCGCATCTGGGCGCCCATCTGGGTTATGACAGCAAGGTCGAGGGCGACACGATCGTCTGCCCGTTCCATGCCTGGCGCTATGACATGACCGGCAAATGCGTCGAGATTCCCTTCACCAAGGCGATCCCGCCCCAGGCCCGCATCCGCGTCTGGCCGACGGTCGAGCGCAGCGGCATCATCTTCGCCTGGCACGACCTGGACGGGCGGGAGCCGTCCTGGCAGCTGCCCGATTACGACGAGACCACGCGGCGCGAGAATACCGGCTTCCACCGCCTGCATGATGATTTCGGCGGCGCGCACCCGCAGGACATTTTCGAGAACGCGGTCGATTTCGCCCATTTCCCCGGCGTCCATTCGACCGGCCGCGCCATGTCGGCGGGCGAGCTGCAAATCGACGGCCCGCTCTTCCTGTCGCCGATCAAGATGTATTCGGCCGACGAGACCAGGCCGCTCAGCGAAGCCACCCCGATGTCCTATGCGATGGCCGAGGTGGTGGGCGGCGGCCTCGCCCGCGTCGCCTCGTCCTCGCCGATGATGCCCGGCATCACGAACATAAGCTGGGTCGGCGCCACCCCGGTCGACGAAAAGCTGACCCATTACCGCGTCAGCTTCTTCATGCTGATCGCCCCCGACTGCCCGCTGTCGGGCGAACAGATCGACCAGATCGACCAGGCCATGACCCCGGTCAACCGCGCCGAGCAATACAGCGACGGCAAGATCTGGCCGCACAAGGCCTATGTCCACCGCCCAATGCTCTCAGCCGTGGACGGCCCGATCCTGAAGTACCGCGAGTGGTACAAGCAATTCCATCCGCGCCCGGTGGCGGAATAAGAGCTTCAGGCGTAGGTCGGATTAGGCGAAGCGTATTCCGCCAGCCGCGCATCGCGCGGCCTCCGCCGGTATCGCCCGTAGGGCGGAGCGAACCGATCTGAAGAATTAAACACTAAGAACACAAAGATCACCAAGACAGCGCCGATTTAAGCGCAGACCTCTTGGTGGTCTTAGTGTTCTTTGTACTTAAAATTCCTAGGATTTCCTTGGCGCCTTTCCGTCTTGGCGGTTCGATTTCCGATGGGTTTCGCTCCGCCCTACCCATCATACAATTTATTTATCCGTCATTCCCGCGAAAGCGGGAATCCATCGATTCGTCTGCGCGGGAATGACGGACCAAAAATAAAAAGTACGGTAACTACCGGCCGTGGAATGCTCGGCGCGGTGGCCGTAATCCGCCGCGCCGCCATAGGACGGGTCTTTGTCCACTCGGTGAGGGTGAGGCTACGCCGACTGGCGACCCGCCTTGCCTATACGGAAGACGGGGTGACGGGGCGCTACGCGCTCGCATGCCTCCAGCGTCGCGTCCCGTCCGAGACCGATATGCGGCCGCGCGCCCGGGGCAAGGCGCAGAAATTCCTGGATGATGGCCGCCCGTTGCGCGACCGGGACCTCCTCCAGCCTGACCTTGCGCCGCCAACCCTGGACGATCCACGCTTCGCCGGCGGCGCGCGCGTTCCTCACCCACTCGCACTCCCCCAGCATCGACACGAGATAGTGCTGTCCGCCGTGCTTTGCGACCACCACCGCCAGCCTGTGGCGCCGGCCTGTCTTCCGCCCCGTCACTTCCAGCGCGACCTGACGCCATGGTGGCAGTCCGAGCGCCGCCCAGGCGGCCCAACAACGGGAAAACGCCCTTCCCAGAGGGGTGGCTCGGTCTCCCTGATAGTACCGGGAAAGCGGTATGCCGAAGGCCCGCTTGGTCTGCGGCGGCTTCACGGCGGCGCACTCCCGACCCGCCGCCGGTCGATACCTGGTGGCACAGCAAGTCCACTCGATTCGCCGCACACGGCCGATATATCTCCAGAAGCAGCTGCGCGTCACCGATTAACGTATCAATATCCTATGCCGACGTCACGAAATCGCGGCCCTAGCCGCGGATGCAGCGACGCTTCTGCCGCGCCGCGAATTGACCCGCCGGTTGCGCTATGGTTGACAGGCCGTCGGATATATTCGGCCGGGAAACGCCAGGACATATGACCGCAAACCTCTTCGCACGCATCCGCGCCGCCGCGCCTGACCGCAGCCATACTTTCATCGAGACCCATGACGGGCGGGTCATCACCTATGGCGACCTGTTCGACATCTCTGGCCGCTATGCCAACGTGCTCTGCGCGGCCGGGGTGAAGTTCGGCGACCGGGTGGTGGTGCAGGTGGAGAAGAGCCCGGAATGCGTGCTGCTCTACCTTGCTTGCCTTAGGCTCGGCGCGGTCTATCTGCCGCTGAACCAAGCCTACACCCTGGCCGAGCTTGACTATTTCATCGGCGATTCCGAGCCGCGCATGGTCGTCTGCGCGCCCGAGCGCGAGGCGGAGATCGCGGCGTTGGCCGAGGGGCTGGGCGTCGAGACCACTCTGACCCTCGGCATCGACGGCGCGACCGGCAGCCTGATCGAGCGGGCAGGGGGCGCGCCGCTGGATCGCGACGACGCGGTCTGCGCGCCGGACGACCTGGCGGCGATCCTCTACACATCCGGCACCACCGGCCGGCCGAAGGGCGCGATGCTGACCCATCGCAACCTGCAATCGAACGCCGAGACGCTGAAGGACATCTGGCGCTTCACCGGCGACGACGTCTTGCTGAACGCCCTGCCAATCTTTCATACCCACGGGCTGTTCGTCGCCGCCAACGTCACCCTGATGGTCGGCGGGTCGATGATCTTCCTGCCCAAGCTGGATCTGGAGCTGATCTTCCGCTTCCTGCCGCGTTCCACGACCATGATGGGCGTGCCGACCTTCTATGTCCGCCTTCTGCAGGACCAGCGGCTGAGCCGGGAGAGCACGGCGCATATCCGCCTGTTCGTCTCCGGCTCCGCCCCGCTGCTGGCGGAGACCCATGCCGAATGGCAGGCGCGGACCGGCCATGCGGTGCTGGAGCGCTACGGCATGACCGAGACCGGGATGAACACCTCCAACCCCTATGACGGCCCGCGTGTCGCCGGCTCGGTCGGCCCGCCGCTGCCGGACGTGCAAATCCGCATCGCCGATCCCGAGACCGGCGCGCCGATCCCGCAGGGCGAGATCGGCATGATCGAGGTCAAGGGCCCGAACGTGTTCAAGGGCTATTGGCGCATGCCGGAGAAGACCGCTTCCGAGTTCCGGCCCGACGGTTTCTTCATCACCGGCGATCTCGGCATCATCGACGCGCAGGGCTATGTCTCGATCGTCGGCCGCGGCAAGGACCTGGTGATCAGCGGCGGCTACAATGTCTATCCGAAAGAGGTCGAGACCGAGATCGATGGCATCCACGGCGTGGACGAAAGCGCCGTCATCGGCGTGCTCCACCCGGACTTCGGCGAAGGCGTCACTGCCGTGTGCTGCCTGAAGCCTGGCGCCATGCTGGACGAGGCCCAGGTGCTGAGCCACCTCGCCGGTCGGCTGGCGAAGTACAAGCAGCCCAAGCGCGTGATCTTCGTCGACGCCCTACCGCGCAATACGATGGGCAAGGTGCAGAAGGCCGCGCTGCGGGAGATGTATAAGGATCTCTATCGATGCTGACTCCGTTCCACGTCGCCTTCCCGGTCGACGATCTCGCCAAGGCGCGGCAATTCTACGGCGGCCTGCTCGGCTGCCCGGAGGGGCGTAGCGCCGAGACATGGGTTGATTTCGATTTGTTCGGCCATCAGCTCGTCGCCCATCTGGCGCCGTCGGGCCCCACGCGGCCGCATCACAATCCGGTCGACGGGCACGACGTGCCGGTGCCGCATTTTGGCGTCGTGCTGGCCATGGACGATTGGCGGGCGCTGGCCGACCGGCTGACCGCGGCTGGTGTGCGGTTCGTGATCGCGCCGCATATCCGCTTCAAGGGCCAGGCCGGCGAGCAGGCAACGATGTTCTTCCTCGATCCCGCCGGCAATGCGCTGGAGTTCAAGGCCTTCGCTGATATGGGACAGTTGTTCGCCCGGTAGCGACAAAGATTCCCTCGCCCCAGCGGGGAGAGGGAGGGGCCTGCCGCGAAGCGGCGGGAGGGGGAGGGGCGGCGAGCATCGCGAGCCCTCTTCGACAGCATCGCTCTTACGGAGTCACCCCCTCACCCGCCGGCTTCGCCGTCACCCTCTCCTCGCTGGGGCGAGGGTTGTTCCGCCTATCCCCCCGTCACCAGCATGTCCGTCCCAGTGTTATCCGATTGTTGGGAGTTCGGTTAGCGGGTTGCGGGCGGGGTCGCAATCGGGCAAATGCGTTGCCAATATATTTTATTGCGAGTAAGTCGCACTTGCTATTGACTCTCGGTGCGGGCGGGCCGATGTTCCGGTGGTCAGTTTAGAATCGTTCTAAGGAGTTTTCGCCCATGCTCGCCCCCGGCAGCAAGTTCCCTGCGTTCGCGCTCACCGCCACCACCACCCTCGACCATCCGAAGGTGCCGTTCCCGACCATCAGCAACGACACCTACAAAGACAAGTGGCTGGTCGTCTTCTTCTGGCCGAAGGATTTCACCTTCGTCTGCCCGACCGAGATCGCCGCCTTCGGCAAGCTGAACAGCGAGTTCGAGGATCGCGACGCCCAGATTCTTGGCGTGTCGATCGACAATGAGTTCGTCCACCATGCCTGGCGGACGCATTACGAAGACCTGAAGAACCTGCCGTTCCCGATGCTGGCCGACGTAAGGCGGGAGCTGTCCTCAGCGCTCGGCATCCTCGACCCGGTGGCGGGCGTGTCGCTGCGCGCCACCTTCATCGTCGATCCGGACGGCACGATCCAGCATGTCTCGGTTAACGGCCTGGATGTCGGCCGCAACCCGAACGAGACACTGCGCCTGCTCGACGCCTTCCAGACCGGCGAGCTCTGCCCGTGCAACTGGAAGAAGGGCGAGGAAGTTTTAAAGCCTGCTGCCTGAGGGAGTTAGCGGGAATCACGGTGCAAAACGCCCGGCGTTTTGCACCGTGACGGAAAGGGCCTCGGCTGGTCCGGATTTACGATTCCGTCGCCGCGTTCGGACAGAGCCGGGTGCCACGCGTTCGGCAGCGGATGGAACCTTTTTCTCTGTCAGGCCTTGTTCAAGCACGACCATTTTAACATAAGAAAGCCGCAATTGTGTCGAGGATTGGCGCCGATTAGAGGGAGACACGAATGCCGAAGGTCACATATGGCTTGACCGTGGGGCTGCTGAGTTTGGCGCTCGCGGGCTTCCGCATGCCGGCAGCGCATGCGGATTTTTTCGACGATGCGCGCCAGACGTTTCAGAAGGATATTCCCCACTTCTTCCAGAACGATGTCCCGCATTTCTTCCAGGATGACATTCCCTGCGCCTTCGGCGGACAGCCGACGAGTCACACCAAAAGGAGCTGCAAGTCGCCGGAAAATTCGGCGGGGCGCCCTGCGGACCGCGCAGTCACACAGCCTGTCGATCCGAACCAGCAGGATACGCGTCAGGCGCCGACCTACGATCAATAGCAGCTATCCGAACGAACGATCGGGTTCGGCTGCAAACATTTGCTTTGGGGAGTTGGGCTCGCGCTGCTAGGTAATACGGCGAATTTTAGGTTGTTACGCCGGAGCCCAACGTGAAGAAACCTGCTTTTATCCTGGCAGCCGCGGCTGCTCTCTATTTCGGAAGTCTTGTTTTCCATGGCGCGACGGCGCAGCCGATGTCTGCCGCCGGGTTCGAATATATCGATATTCGTTGGGACGGCACGGACCGGATGTGCATCGTCTATCCCGACGGGCGGGTCGACTTCGTCGGCAAGGAGCTGGAAAAGGTGCCGCGCCCCGACGATGCCAACAAGCGCGCTTTCTACATGACCTTGGCCGTCAACAAGATGGCGGCCCAGGGATATGAGGTGGTCGGCATGATCAGCGACGAGATACTGATGCGGCGGCACAGCCTCCGCTGAAGGCTCCGGCGGGGCCGAAACCGGCCTCGGGCAACCTTTCCTGGGAATGACGGGTTTTAGGAGACGCCGGTCCGCTCATGCGAAAATCCCGGCGGCGCAGGTGACTTTCGAGTGGTTGTTCGCGGCATCAGTACACGTTGTCGACGGAATTGTTGTACGCTAGCTTTCGGTCCGGTTGCGTACCGGCACTCGGGGAATTTGGGTAATGATGGTCGTTTCTGATGCGTTGAGCCAAGAGGAATCCAAGCTGGCGCGCCTGATCGTGGACACGCTGAACCTGGAACTCGACCTCGACAGTCTTGAGCCGGAAACCCCTCTCTACGGGGAAGGGATGGGGCTCGATTCGATCGATATTCTTGAGGTGGCGCTGGCGGTTTCCCAGCAGTATGGCGTGACGCTGCACGCTGATGACGAGAACAATACGGAAATCTTCGCATCCATCCGTTCGCTCAGCGACCACATACAAGCAAACAAAACGAAGTAATGCCGGAAAAGCTGAAAAAGCCGTTCAAGATCATCGGGATCGTATTTTTCATCCTATCGCCTTTCCTGACGCATTCCATTCTCGCCGATAATGCCGCGGGGCTTGGCGCGCCGACCGTAGCCCTGATCCTGTGCCAGGGTGTTCTCATCTGCAGCCTTGCCGCCACACGGTTGAGGGCGCCGCTCCGCCTCCCGGTGATCGCCGCCGTCATGGCCGGCAGCATCGCGCTGTCGCTGTCGCACCTGCGGGACGGGCTGGTGCTGTCGTCCGGCGCGCCGCACGCGGTCATCTATCTTGGCCTGCTGTCCGTCTTCGGCCTGTCCTTGGCTCCCGGGCGTGAGGCGGTCGTCACCTATTTCGCCCGGATGATCCATGGCGCGATCTCTCCCGAAATCGAGACCTATACGCGCCGGGTCACCTGGGCCTGGTGCGGTTTCTTCGCGCTGCAGGTGGTGGGTTCCGCCCTCTTGCTGGCGCTGGCGCCGGTCGGCTGGTGGTCGACCTTCGTCAATATCCTCAATGTCCCGCTGATCGCGGCAATGATGCTGGGCGAGCGGCTGACGCGGCCGTTATGGGTCCTCAATCCGCCGCGCGAACATCTGAGCGATATGCTGAGCATGCCGCGATTGCTGCGGCAGAGCCTTCGGACGCGGGACGCACCGGCATCATGAATGCCGGAATCCGTCAACGGACGATGCCGGGCCTGCCGATTTTGCGACATCCCGACATGTCCGCGGCCGTCGCCATCGACGCGGCGGGGACGGTCGTCACGGTTGGTCGTTTCCTAGCCGAAATAGAGGCCCTGTCGGCGCGGCTCCCGGATGCCGGCTATATCGTCAATCTCTGCGCCGACCGTTATCGCTTCGCAGTCGGCTTCCTCGCCGCGCTGCTCCGCCGGCAGATCACGCTGCTGCCCTCCAGCGAGGCCGCCGCGCCGATGGCGGCGCTGCTGACCGCCTATCCCGACGCTTTTTTCCTGTCGGACGGATCGGCCGCCGCATCCGGCACAGCGCGCACCGTTCCGTTTCCCGCGGACCTTCAGGCCGGGCCGGTCTTCACGATCCCGGAAATCCCCGCCGACCAGCCGGCGGCGGTGCTCTTTACCTCCGGGTCGACGGGAATGCCGATGCCGCATGTGCGCAGCTGGGGCGCCATGGTCAACAGCACGCGTGCCGCCGGCCGCGCGCTTGGGCTGGGCCAGGGCGTCGCCCATATACTCGGCACCGTGCCGCACCAGCACAGCTATGGCCTGGAATCGGTGATCATGCTGGCGCTTCAGCATGGGCTCGTCTTCCATCGCGGGCGCACGCTGCTGCCGGGCGACATCGCCGGGCAGCTTGCGGGGATGCCGGCGCCGCGCATCCTGGTCACGACGCCGATCCATTTGCGGAGCCTGGTGGCGCTCGGCGAGATGCTGCCGGCATTGGACCGCATCGTCTGCGCCACCGCGCCGCTGCCGGCCGATCTCGCCCGGACGGCGGAGGCCCGCTTCGCCGCGCCGCTTTATGAGATTTACGGCTGCACCGAGGTCGGCCAGGTCGCGGTCCGGCGAACCGTGGAAACCCCCGAATGGACCTGCATCGACGGCATCGCCCTCGATGCGCGCGACGGCGATGTCTGGGCCTCCGGTGAGGCCGCCGCCGCGGCAGCGCCACTCGGCGACGTCATCGACCTGGTCGGCGCCGGCCGGTTCATGCTTAAGGACCGTAAGTCGGACGTGGTCAACGTCGCGGGCAAGCGCAGTTCGCTCGGCTATCTCAACCACCATCTGAATGCGATCGACGGGGTGCGCGACGGGGTTTTCGTCGTGCCCGAGGATGGCGGGCGGCTTGCCGCCTATGTCGTAGCCCCTGGCCTCACGGCGCAGCGGATACTGGCCGCGCTTCGCCGGCAGCTCGACCCGGCCTTCCTGCCGCGCCCGATCCATTTCGTCGACAGCCTCCCGCGCAACGCGGTCGGCAAGATGACACGGCAGGCGCTGGACGGCCTCGCCGGCAAGCTGCCGGCCGAGGATGGCTGGTCGTCGCGCGAACACCGGTTTGCGCCCGACCATCCGACCGGTTCCGGCCATTTCCCCGGCAATCCGATCATTCCCGGCGCCCTGCTGCTGGACCGCATGCTGCAGGCCATCGGCCCGCAGGCGGGCAGGCGCGATGTCCGGGTCGCCAAATTCCTGCATCCGGTCCGCCCCGGCGACGCCGTGACGTTCCGCTGGCGCGGGAACGGCCGCGATATCGCCTTCGAATGCGTGCTGGCCGGCGGCGATGTCGCGCTCACCGGCGCGGTAGCCGCGTGACCGATCTTCCCGCGGCCCACGGCGCCCGTCCGGAATGGCTGCGCCGGAAGGAGCGCGGGTCGGCCTGGTCGATCAGGCTCGGCGTTCGTCTGGCGATCGCGCTGGGCCGGCCGGCCGCACGGCTGTTCCTGCCGCTGGGCGCTCTCTACTTCCTCCTATCCGCGCCGCGGTCCCGTCAGGCCTCGCGCGACTATCTGGGCCGGGCGCTCGGCCGGGCGGCTGGGCTGCTGGATGTGTTCCGCCACTACCATACGTTCGGCGCCTGCATTCTCGACCGTGTCTTTTTTCTGAAGCGCCGGACCGATCTGTTCGATGTCAGGATCGTCGGCGAGGAACTGCTGACCGCTCTGCTGGCTGAGAAAAGCGGCTGTATCCTGCTGGGCTCGCATCTCGGCAGCTTCGAGGTGCTGCGCGCCGTGGGCCGGGCTTATCCCGACCTGCGGGTCAATATGCTGATGTTCGAGGAGAACGCGCAGAAGATCGGTTCGGTCCTGGGCGATATCGCGCCGGACCTGGCCAAGGAGGTCATCAGCCTCGGCCGGCCGGATGCCTTCATCAGGACGTCGCGATCGCTGGAGCAGGGGCACTTCGTCGGCCTGCTGGCGGATCGCAGCCTGAACAGCGACCACCAGGTCCGTTTGCCGTTCCTTGGCGCGCCCGCGCCCTTTTCGGTCGGGGCGTTCCGGATGATGGCGCTGCTGCGCAAGCCGGTGCTGCTGATGGTCGGGCTCTATCGCGGCGGCAACCGCTACGATATTCACATCGAACGCTTTGCCATGCCGGATGACATGCCGCGCCGGGCAAGTGCTGCCGACATCGAAGCGCTGGCGGCGTGCTATGCGGCGCGGCTCGAGCATCATTGCCGTGCCGCGCCCTATAACTGGTTCAATTTCTATAAGTTCTGGGAATGATGCGGTACCC